>JBLIMF010000151.1:0-6449 GCA_047638615.1 Gammaproteobacteria bacterium | reverse complement strand
GTGAGTTGGGGGACGCCGTCGGTCTGACGGCCACGCCGTGTTGGCGACGTGTGAAGGCGCTCGAAGACGCTGGCGTAATCGTGGCTCGAGTCGCATTAGTTGATCCGGCCTCCGTCAACCTCGGGGTCACCGCGCTCGTCAACATCCGAACCAACGATCACGGCCCGGAGTGGATTGAACAGTTCCAATCGGCGTGCGATTCGTTTCCGGAGATCGTCGAGGCGTATCGAACTAGTGGCGACATCGACTACACGCTCAAAGTAATGGTCGCGAGCATTGAGGCGTACGACGCTTTCTACAAGCGGTTGATCGCGGCCGTTGACTTGTACGACGTCCGGTCGATCTTTGTCATGGAGGAAATGAAGCGGACCACGGCCTTGCCGCTCGACGGATTTGGCAGTTAAATCGTGGATCCGGCGAGACCGGAGCGACCCGCCATCCCACCGTGGCTACCCCAGCCTGAGGTTGTGCCCGTGGTGTCCGTCGTCTGCGTCAGTCGGCCGTTGGTCGTCGTTTGAGGCGGTGTGCGAGTTCGTCGACGGCGGGGTCGCTCACGGCTCCTGCTCGCCGGGCGAGTACAAGCTTGCGTTCGAGAATCTGGTCACCGACTGCCATGTCGCCGCGCTCAGACTCGCCCTGACTGCGCGGCAACACTGTCCAGCCCAGTCCGAGGAGGACCATCTCGCGGAGAACGTCGGGCTGATGTGATTCGGCGGCGATCGTGACGGGTGCGCCCAACGCAGTGAGGCGATCGATCACCAACCTGCGCGTGTGCGAATCTGATGGGAACAGCACCCACGGACCCCAGCTCGGTGGCGTGCCGATCGTCGATTGAGGGGGGCCGTAGACGATCATCGGTTCGCTGAGGAGTGACGTAGTGTCGATTCCTGCGATGGGCTCGGGAGGTTCGACGCACACGGCGAGATCGAGTGCGCCGCGCTGCACGTCGTCGAGTAGCGATCGCGACGATGCGACCGACAGCATGAATGTAACGTTGGCTCGCTCGGCACGGAATACGCGAAGTACGTCAGGAAAGTGGACAACCGCTGCGACGTCGATCATGCCGAGTCTGACCCGGCCGCTCTGTGCGGTGCGCAGGCGTTCGGCCCACGCGGTCACATCAAGCGTGAGTGCCAACACTTGCCGTGCGTGGTCGAGGACGGGTGTGACAGTCGCTCGTAAAATGCGACGTCGGCCCACGCTTTCGAACAGCTCGATGCCAACACGGCGTTCTAGCTCGGCAAGTCCCTGGGAGAGTGCCGAAGCTGACACGCCGACTCGATCGGCGGCTGCGGCCCATGTCGGGGCGTCGGCAACGGCGACGAGGTACGCCAGCTGTCTGATCGAAATGTCGGGCAACCCGGAAACGGGATCATTCACCCAACGCACAATACTTCAGTTTTGCTTCATCGTCACTAATAATGAAACAGCAGCGCTTATGTTCATTCCCATGACAGCACGAACAATCGCCCCCGCCACCGGCAAGCTCGGGATTTTGACGCCCGGTATGGGTGCCGTGGCATCTACTTTCATCGCCGGCGTGATCGCCGCCCGTGAAGGGATTTCGCCGCCCATTGGCTCGGTGTCGCAGATGGCCCACATCCGCCTCGGTACGAAGGACGAGAATCGGAATCCGCTGATTAAGGAGTTTGCACCGCTCGCTGACCTCGGTGACATCGTCTTTGGTGGCTGGGACCCGATCTCGCCGAACGCGATGGAAGCAGCCAAGACTGCTGGCGTGCTGCAGGGCAACGATCTTGATGCAATCTCGGCCGAGATGGAAGGCATTGTGCCGATGTCGGCGGTCTTTGACCAGCGCTGGGTGAGCCGCCTCGAAGGCGTCCGCGTCAAGGAGATTGCAAACAAGTGGGATCAAGCCGAAGCGCTGATCGCCGATATTGCCCGCTTCAAGGAGCAGAACGGCTGCGACCGCCTCGTCATGGTCTGGTGTGGTTCGACCGAGGCCTACCAGGAGCCAACGGCCGTGCACGCAACCATCGAATCGTTCGAACAGGGTCTGCGTGACAACGACGAGAACATCTCGCCGTCGCAGATCTATTGCTACGCCGCACTCCAGAGCGACGTCCCGTACGCCAACGGTGCTCCGAATCTGACAACCGACCTCGACTGCATCGTCGAACTGTCGAAGAAGAACGGCGTGCCGATCGCCGGTAAAGACTTTAAGACGGGCCAGACGCTGATTAAGACGATGCTCGCCCCGGGCTTCAAGGCCCGCATGCTCGGCGTGCGCGGTTGGTTCTCGACGAACATCCTCGGCAACCGCGATGGCGAAGTGCTCGACGACCCGGAGAACTTCAAGTCAAAGGAAGTCTCCAAGCTCGGCGTGCTCGACGGCATCCTGCAGCCCGAGGTCTACCCCGACCTGTACGGCAACATCGACCACGTCGTCCGCATCAACTACTACCCGCCCCGCGGCGACAACAAAGAGGGTTGGGACAACATCGACATCTTCGGGTGGCTCGGCTACCCGATGCAGATCAAGGTTGACTTCCTCTGTCGCGACTCAATCCTCGCTGCACCAATCGTGCTCGACCTCGCACTGTTTATGGACCTCGCCCACCGTGCTGGGGAGAGTGGCGTGCAGGAATGGCTGAGCTTTTACCTTAAGGCGCCACAGGCCGCCGGGGATTCGCCGGCCGAGGCTGACCTGTTCATTCAACAGACCAAGCTGAAGAACACCCTCCGCGAATGGATGGGCGAACAACCCGTCACTCATTCCGAAGCCGGCTGATTCGGTTCGGAGCGGCCGGTCCCGGCGTCGCGCGAGCTCCTCATTGAGCAAGCTCAACGACGTCGCCTCGCGCCTTGGCCTCGACCAGTCCGCTCCCGAATCAGCGAACTGATAATTCTGAGCTTCTGCGGACTCTGCGTGGGTTATCCGAGCTCTGAGTTAGAGCGACTAACGTGAGGCCGATATGGCTGCGATCTTGATGAACGGAAATGCACTGCGGGACGAGATCATTGCTGGGCTGCGCTTGACGGTCGATGCTGCAGGCTCGCCTGCCATCTGCCTCGCCACGGTGCTCGTCGGCACTGACGGCCCCTCGCAGCGTTACGTCGGCAGCAAGCACAAGAAGGCTGTCGAGGCTGGCTTCGAGGCGCGTCACGTCGACCTTCCCGAGACCGCCACGCAAGATGAAGTCGAAGCCGTGGTGCGCGAACTCGCAGCAGACGACTCGGTGCATGGCATTCTCGTCCAGCTGCCCCTGCCCGATGGGCTGGACCCTGAGCCGGTACTCGACCTCATCCCCGCAGACAAAGACGTCGATGGACTGACCGAGAGGTCGATGGGTCGCCTGGTCCGTGGCCGCCCGGGCCTCGTCGGATGTACGCCGTTGGGCGTCATGCGGCTGCTCGAGAAGTACGAGGTGCCAACTTCCGGTGCACGTGCGGTCGTCATTGGTCGGTCGACGCTCGTCGGGCTGCCGCTGTCCCTGCTGCTGAACCGCAAGGGCGTCGACGCCACGGTGACGATGGCGCACTCCCGAACCGCCGACATGGCAGCCGTCGTTCGTGAAGCTGACATCGTCATTGGCGCCGCTGGCCAAGCCCGCATGATTACCGCAGAGATGGTCAAGCCGGGAGCAGCGGTTATTGATGTCGGCGTTTCGCGCACGGAGGCAGGAATTGTCGGTGATGTCGACCCGGATGTTGCCGAGGTGGCGCGCTGGTTGACGCCGATGCCGGGCGGAACCGGCCCGATGACGATTGGCTGCCTGATGGAAAACACCCTGACTGCAGCGCGGCTGCAGGGGGTATTCCCTGCCTGACCGCAGCTCGTAGCCGGATGGCCCTTTTTGTGGAGCAGCGGTCGGCTGAGGACCTCCGGGCAAAGATTGATTCACGCGGTATAATGAAGGCACTATGGAACTCACGAGCGTGCCGAACATTGCCCTCGTAGTACTTATTTGGTAGCACGCCCAGCTTTTGCTGCGCGTGCTCCTCGACCTCCCAGCTGGGAGGTCGTTTGCTTTTTCACCATCAACCGCCTCTCCATTTCATCCCCTGAACTGAAAGACCAGTCACATGACTGATTCACCAGCAACACCTGAACGGATCACCGGCGCACAGGCCTTGATCCGGGCGCTCGAACACGAGAACGTCGACCTGATCTTCGGCTACCCGGGTGGCTGCATCCTTCCGGCGTACGACCCGCTGATGGACAGCCCGATTCGCCATGTGCTCGTGCGGCACGAGCAAGGTGCTGGTCACGCTGCCGAGGGGTATGCACACGTCTCCGGCAAGCCGGGCGTCGCCATGGTGACGTCGGGGCCAGCAGCGACCAACCTCGTCACGCCGTTGATGGACGCCTTCATGGACTCCATTCCAATGGTGGCGATCACGGGTCAGGTTCCGACCGCCGCGATCGGTACCGACGCATTCCAGGAATGCGACACGGTCGGCATCACGCGGTCGTGCACCAAGCACAACGAGTTGGTCATGTCAGCCGATGAGATCCCGATGGCGATCCGTCAAGCGTTCCATATCGCAACCACGGGCCGCCCGGGCCCCACGCTCGTCGACATCCCAAAGGATGCACTGACCAACGAGATGGAGTGGTACTGGCCGACAGACGAAGAGGTCCAGGCCTCGCTGCCTGGCTATCGACCGAACACCAAGGGTCATCCTCGGATGATTAAGGAAGCAGCGAAGCTGATTCTCGCCTCTGAGCGGCCAATCGTCTACGCCGGTGGTGGCATCTTGAAGGCCCGTGCGGCTGAGGCGTTGCGCGAACTCGTCGAGTTGATCGACGCTCACGTCGTGACCACCTTGATGGCACGCGGCGTCTTCCCCGACGAACACCCACTCTGCCTGGGCATGCCCGGTATGCACGGCAACGCAACGGCGATTACCTCGATGCAGCAGTCCGATTTACTGATTGCGCTCGGCGCTCGTTTCGACGACCGCATCACCGGCAAGGTCGATGCATTTGCACCCGAGGCGAAGATCATCCACGTCGACATCGACCCAGCCGAGCAGGGCAAGGTTCGTCGTCCGGACGTCCCAATCGTCGGCGATGCCAACTACGTCATCCTCGAGATCATTCGCGAGATCAAAGAGCTCTTGCAGGGCGGCACCCGCCAGGCCGACACCGGTGCATGGAAAAGTAAGATTTCAGGGTGGCGTGAGCAGTTCCCGATGACGTACGAGCCGTCTGAGGCGGGTGGGATGCTCAAGCCGCAGTTCTGCATCGAGCAGCTCAACAAGTACGCGCCGGATGGCACGATTGTTGCGTCGGGCGTCGGCCAGCACCAGATGTACACGTCGCAGTATTGGAAGTTCAACGACCCGTACACGTGGGTCAACTCAGGCGGCCTCGGTACGATGGGCTTCGCGATTCCGGCAGCGATTGGCGCAAAGGCAGCGATGCCCGACCGCACCGTGTGGGCCGTCGACGGCGACGGTTGCTTTCAGATGACGGCGACCGAACTGGTCACGGCGACACTTGAGAAGCTTCCGATCAAGGTGGCATTGCTCAACAACAGCTACCTCGGCATGGTCCGCCAATGGCAGGAGATGTTCTACGACGAGCGCTATTCCTCGGTGTTCCTCGACAGCGCGGACGTCCCGAACTTCGTGATGATGGCCGAGTCCATGGGCTGCGTCGGCATTCTTGTTGAGTCGCCCGAAGAAGTCGGCCCGGCCATCCAGAGAGCAAACTCGATCAACGACCGCACGGTCGTTGTTGAGTTCCGTACCGACGCCACCGAGAGCGTGTTCCCAATGGTGCCGCCTGGCACGAGCAACAGCGATCTCATCCTGCACCCGACACAGAGCGATCCGACCCGGGCGCTCCAGCCCGAACCGAAGCCGATCGACACCAAGTTGAAGGACGTCCACTGAGATGGCTCGAACCAGCGAAGTCTCCGGTGCGCGCACCGCCAATCTCTACTCAGGCAAGATGAACCATCACATCCTTTCTGTCCTCGTCCAAAACCGACCGGGCGTCCTTGCTCGTGTGGCTGGCCTGTTCGCCCGACGCGGCTACAACATCTTCAGCCTTGCCGTGGCGCCGGCAGAAGAAGAGGGTCGCAGCCGGATCACGATCGTCGTCGATCTCGACTCGGCGCCACTCGAACAGATCACGAAGCAGCTGTTCAAGCTGATCGACGTGATCAAGATTTCCGAACTCGACCCGTCGTGTAGCGTCGAGCGTGAGCTGCTCATCGCAACCGTCAAGGCCTCTGGCCCCAAACTGGCTGATGTGTCGACCTTGGCCGAGATCTTCGAAAGCAAGATCATCGCCGTGGCCGAGGATCTTGTGACGGTCAGCCTTGAGGGTCACCCCGACAAGCTGGATGATTTTGAGGATTTGCTCGGCCGACATGGCATTGTTGAGCTGCAGCGGACAGGTCGCGTGGCTCTGCCCAAGCTCGACCGAAGCTCGCGTCATCGCTCCGCTCACTGAGACAACCGCCCTGAGACAA
>JBLIMF010000150.1:0-6475 GCA_047638615.1 Gammaproteobacteria bacterium | reverse complement strand
GACTCCGGTGACCACGACAAGGCCGCCTCCGTTGCCGAGAACATCCTCGACTACGACGCCATGCGTGCCAAGCAAGCTGTCCAGAACGTCGCTGGCTCCACCAAGCGCCTCGGCATTGGCGTGTCGACCTACTTCGAGATGTGCGGCCTGGCCCCTTCTCGCGTCCTCGCCTCACTGAATTATTCGGCCGGCGGCTGGGAATCAGCAACCGTTCGTGTGTTGCCCACGTCGAAAATCCAGGTCGTTACCGGCACCTCGCCGCACGGCCAGGGCCACGAAACAGCTTGGTCGATGATCGCTGCCGACAAATTCGGGGTCGACCCGTCCGATGTCGACGTTCTCCACTCCGACACCGCAATTGCACCGATGGGCCTCGACACCTACGGATCTCGTTCGCTCCCGGTCGGCGGTGTTGCTGTTGGCTTGGCCTGCGACAAGGTGATCGACAAGGCCCGCAAGATTGCTGCGCATCAAATGGAAGCGAACGAGGACGACCTCGAATTTGCCGGTGGGACGTTCACCGTCAAGGGTTCACCCGACAAGGCAATGCCGCTCGCAGCCGTCGCTTTCGAGGCCTTCACTGCGCACAACCTTCCCGATGACCTCGAACCAAACCTCGAAATGCAGGTTACGTACGACCCGCCAAACTTTTCGTGGCCATTCGGAACGCACATGTGCGCCCTCGAAATCGACACCGAAACCGGTGCTGTCGAAGTGCTCCAATACGTGGCGGTCGACGACTGCGGTAACAAGGTCAACCCACTGATCGTCGACGGCCAGGTGCACGGTGGCGTGATACAGGGCCTCGCTCAGGCGCTCTTCGAAGAGGCTCGCTATGACGACGACGGCAACCTCCTTTCTTCGACGCTGGCCGAGTACCTTGTCCCTGCAGCCAGTGATGTTCCGCCGATTACTCTCGGAGAAAGCGTCACGCCGTCGCCGACCAATTCGCTTGGCGTCAAGGGTGTCGGCGAAGCTGGGACAATCGGTGCAGCACCCTGCATCATGAACGCCGTCGTCGATGCCCTCTCGGGCCTCGGCGTCCACGACATCCAGATGCCAGCGAGCCCGCTGAACGTCTGGAATGCCATTCAACAAGCAACCGGCCAACAAGCAACCGGTCAGCAAGCTCAAGCAACCAATCAGGAGAACAACGCGTGATTCCCGCACAATTCGACTACGTCCGTGCCGAGTCCGCCGAGGAGGCAATCAGCCTCATCGGTCAACACGGTGATGAGGCAAAGTTCATCGCTGGTGGTCACAGTTTGCTGCCGCTGATGAAGCTTCGGCTCGCTCAGCCCACCGTTCTGGTCGACATCGGCCGCCTCACCGATCTGTCCTACATCCGTGAAGACGGCGACATGATCGCCATTGGCGCGATGACCCGCCATATGGACGTGGAGAACAGCCCCGTCCTCAAAGAGCACGCGCCGCTGCTTGCTCATGCGGCCAGCCACGTCGGCGACCCGCAGGTTCGCCACCGCGGCACTATCGGCGGCTCGATCGCACACAGCGACTCTGCATCCGACCTCCCAGCAACCACCCTTGCAATGGGTGCCACCTACGTGGTGCAGGGCCCAAACGGCACTCGCGAAATTGCTTCCGGCGACTTTTTTGAGGGCTTCCTCACAACTGCACTCGCTCCAGACGAGCTGCTGACCGAGATTCGCGTTCCCAAAATGGCCGGCGCTGGATGGAGCTTCCAGAAGTTCAACCGGCGTGCCCAAGACTGGGCAATCGTCGGTGTGGCTGCATGGCGTAACGGCACCGAGTCAGGTGTCGGCCTCGTCAACATGGGTTCGGTCCCGATCCTCGCCACCGGTGTCAGCTCGGCAATCGCCAGCGGCGCATCGATCGAAGACGCCGCTGCCGAAGCCGCAACGGGCACCGACCCGACGGGTGACCTTAATGCCAGCATCGAGTACCGCCAGCACCTCGCTCGCATCCTCACCAAACGCGCCCTCGCCGAAGCCTCCGCCTGACGGTCCAGACCGCCCACTACTCACGTTGGCCGAGCTTCTCGTTGCCTGAAGGCAACGTCGTTTTCGGTCGCCTTGGCCTTGAAACACCTGATTCGGTCAAGACTCTTTGATTCTTACCTGCCAACGGCTCGGTTCTCTCAAGAGGACCGAGCCGTTGCGCGTGGAGTGACCGGTTTTACCCGACTGCCCAAACAGTTTCTTGTTCGGTGTGTGGCGGCGAGGGAACGTCACGGTGAACGGCGAGTAGCGTTCGGCCGCAATGTTGCTGGCGATTTCGACATCGGGTCTCTGGAGAGTCCTGTGGTGGTCATTAATCGGCGCGGTCATTGTTGGCAGTTACACCGGGCTGCTCCGCGCAGCCGGTGTCAGCTGGGTCAAAATCCGCTGGTCGGCACTCGGGGCATACGGAGTCGGCTACATCTGGTGGTTCTTCGCCAAGGGTGTGATCATTGATCGCGTCTCGGTGCTCTGGTCGTTCGCGATCTTCCTGGTCATCGCCAGCCTTGGCCGCCCGCTCCGTGAGTGGGTTCAGATGGCGGGTGACCTCGGCATCTTCGTAGTGATGTGGCTGGCGTACGACGAAAGCCGTGGCGTCGCCGACGGGCTTGGCATGCCTATCCAGGTTGAGTCAGTCCGCAACATCGATCGATTTCTATTCTTTGGCGCAGATCCAGTGGTCTGGCTCCAGGAACGCTTCTATCGCGGCCCCAACAACGTCCAGTGGTACGACGTTGTTGGCTCGTGCGTGTACTACTCGCACTTCATGGTTCCACCCATCATCATCGCCGTGCTCTGGCTCAGCAACCGCACCCAGTGGGTCCGGTACATGCGGCGCTTTGCCACGCTGCTCTTCGTTGCATGCGTGATGTTCGTGCTGCTGCCGACTGCTCCGCCATGGATGGCCTCCGGCGGCAAGAACCGGGTCGGCCTCGAGCTCGATGCGCTTCCGCCGCTGCGGCGTCCGACCGGCAACGGGTGGCGATACATCGGACTCGACAGTTTCGTCGAAGCGTGGGATACCGGTCGCGACTGGGCAAATCAAGTTGCTGCGATGCCGTCGCTCCACGCAGGTTTCGCATTGTTCGCCGTCGTGTTCTTCTGGCCCCAGGTCAGCAACCGGTACGTCCGAGCCGCAACGCTGCTCTATCCGCTCACCATGGCCGTGGCGCTCGCGTACTTTGCCGAGCACTACTTCATCGATGCGATCGCTGGCTGGCTCGTGGTCGGGAGCTCCTTCCTGCTCTGGAACCGCATCGAAGCTCGCCTCGCGGCGCGGTCCGACGATCAACTCGCTCGTCCTGACGACGGCCCAAACCCCGACGGCCCAAACCCCGACGACACAAACGCCAATGACGGATTTGTGTCATCAGCTCCCGGCGACAACATCGAACCAGTCGCCGCGTCGACTCCCTAAAACCGTCAGGCAACGACTGCCGCCTACAGCAAGCCGGCGTAGGCGCCGCCGTCGATCTGGAATTGCACACCGTTGGTGAACGTGCCCTGCGCACTGCAGAGAAAGGCGACGTGAGCACCAAAATCATCGGCATCGCCCATCCGCATCTCGTCCATCTGGTCTGATGTGTACAGCGCGCCAAGCCGGGGTGTGCGATGAACACCCGGCTGCACCGTGTTTACCGTGACACCGTCTTCAGCCACTTCGGACGCCAGCGTCTTCAGGAATGCCGTGGCACCTGCCCGTGCTGTATTCGACAGGATGAGCTGCGGCATCGGCTGACGCACTGACAGCGATGTGATCGCTACGACGCGGCCCCACCGCTGTTTCTGCATTGCCGGAACTGCGGCCTTACACATGGCAACAATCGACAGCAGGTTGAGGTCGAGTGCCGCCTGATACGCATCGACGGGCGTCGATGCAAAGTTCCCTGGAGGCGGGCCGCCCGCATTGGGAACAAGAATGTCGACGCCACCGAGCGCTACCCGTGCAGCGTCGACGAATCCGGCAGCACCATCAGGCGTTGACACGTCAGCAACGATCGGGATGCAGCCGTAACCAACCGCGATCGCCGCTGCCTCCAGCTTTGCCTCGTCACGGCCACAGATTGCCACGTGGACGCCTTCGGCCGCCAACGCCTTTGCAGTACCGAGACCCAGCCCCGATGATCCTGCAGCTACAGCTGCCCGACGTCCAGCAATTCTCAGATCCATGCGACGACCGTAGCCAGTTGCCAGCGAACACTTCGGACGCTCACATCGTCGAGCCTGCACCACGCCATCGGTGGGCTTCGATCGCTCTCGGCCAAGCCCAGAACAGCAGGAACACCATCCGGTTCGCTGCTGCGGGTTCGGTTGCGCTCAACCTGTCGCTACTGGGATACTTCAGGTGCGCCAATTTTTTGGTCGAACAGTTGAATTCACTCGGCTTCGGGGCAATCGCTCAAACCTCCGTGACGCTGCCAGTCGGTATTTCCTTTTCACGTTCCAGTCGATGTCGTACACCATCGATGTGTCTCGGGGCCGCGCCGATCACCTCCGCAACCCCATTGATTTTGCGCTCTACGTGTCGCCGTTTCCCCCAGTTGGTCGCTGGGCCGATCGTCCGGTTCCATGAACTGTCTGCGCAGCTCACCCATCGCAAGATCACAGTTGAGGGTGCCTCCGATGGCATGGTGCGGTTCGCACACGGTCTGGCCAAGAAAGTCCTCGTCGCCGACACGATCGCGCCGATTGCTGATGCCGCGTTCGGCAACGCCGGGTCATTGTCATCACCTGCCGCGCAGATTGGGGTGCTCGCATACGCGATGCAGATCTACTTCGACTGCAGCGGCTACTCGGACATGGCCATCGGGCTTGGCCAGATGCTCGGCTTCACATTCCCGGAAAACTTCCGCCGCTCCTACTCCGCCGTGTCAATCACCGACTTCTGGCGCCGCTGGCACATCACACTCAGCAACTGGTTCCGCGGCTACCTGTACGTCCCGCTCAGCAGCAACCGAGGGGGCCCGATCCGGATATACCTCAACCTGTCGATCGTGTTTCTCCTCACGGGGCTCTGGCACGGAGCGAACTGGACATTCGTCATCTGGGGCCTGTTCCACGGGTCCCTCCTCATCATCGAACGCGCCACAGGCCAACATCTCAGGACACCGGCCGACGTCTCAGGCCACCGGCCGACGTCTCAGGCCACCGGCCTCGTGGCTGTCCGCCGGGCTGGAGTCTTCGTTGCGGTCGTGATCGGTTGGGTGTTCTTCCGGGCGGCCAACCTCAGTGAGGCAGGTAGCTTTTTCCCAGACAGGTGCGCAGGTGGCCTTGGCGAGACCTCCGGGCGTTTCTTTGACACGTCGATCACAACCCGCTCGCAAATCGTTTTGCGCATTGCACTTGCTTCGGTCACGTTGCCAGCACGCTTTTGCACCGGGCCCGCTTGAACCGCCGCTGCCTCTGCGCGTAACCAGATGCTTCGCCTCGCTTACACCGCCACCGTCCTGCCCTTCTCGCTGGTGCTGGCGGCCACCAGCACGTTCAGCCCATTCC
Organism: Gammaproteobacteria bacterium; assembly: GCA_047638615.1. GTDB lineage: Bacteria > Actinomycetota > Acidimicrobiia > Acidimicrobiales > Ilumatobacteraceae > Ilumatobacter_A. The sequence goes on along the minus strand of JBLIMF010000150.1, from coordinate 1,001 downwards.
TCTACTTTCAATTCTGATGGATCTCAATCGGCTTCTCTGGTTTGGCCAATTTGCCATCGTTGCCGTCTGCCTCACGGCTCCTGCGGCGATGTTCGCGGCCGGCGAGCGCAGCCCCTGAATCGACAATCGGCCACTCACAGCGCGGCCTGCGATCAGCGGCGCGAGCCTGCTCGACATCGCTGTCACCGATTGGTTTGATCAGTTTCTCAACGATGGCTTTCCGCTGCGTGACGCGGCGATCAAGCTCAATGCGCGAGACATGCAATAGCTTCGCGACTCCACGACGAACACGGTACGGATTGGTCGGGACGGCTGGCGGTTCCTCCAACTCTCAATCAAACAGCCGTGCCTTGACCCTCCCGTCGACCAGGTCCTCGCCGCGGCGATCAACTCTCAATCAAACAGCCGTGCCTTGACCCTCCCGTCGACCAGGTCCTCGCCGCGGCGATCAACCGCATGTTCGTCCACGTCGACAAAGAACTCGTCCTCGCTGTCGCTCCTGCAAGGCGAGCATCTTTTCGGATCGCTACGGCAACGACCGAGAACTTCAGTGCGTGCTTGCTGCTGTTGCTCGGCGACTCGTTTGGTTTCTGACTGAACTTGCTCGCTGCGCCGTATTTCGCTCACATCGATACCGTCGACGGCGTCAGCCCGCGCGGCCTCGACATCCGCCCACTGGTCAACGGAGCCGGCCTGATGATCCGGCAGCAAGTCCAGCGAAGTTTCGTTTTCGATGTGGTGAACCGAGATCTCGCCGCTGAGTTCGTCATTGCGTTTGCTGACAAGTTCGAACCGTTCGCTGTGAAAATCGTTTGTACCAGCGGACCTTGCCGAGCCGTCCCTGAGGCAGTGGCCGAGATTGGTGACCGCTACGTGATTGCCACGCTCGCTGATGGCGCCGAGATGGCGAACATCTTGGTCAACGGCAACGTCCCGTCTCGGTCTCGGTCTCGGTCTCGGTCTCGGTCTCGGTCTCGGTCTCGGTCTCGGTCTCGGTCTCG
>JBLIMF010000149.1:0-6487 GCA_047638615.1 Gammaproteobacteria bacterium | reverse complement strand
CGAGTTGAAGAACGGGCGGAACAGTGGGACGGCGAATCGAACGATGGCGGGCAGGTGGCGCGCGAGTTCGGTGTCGGCGATGCCCGGGTGGCAGCCGATGGCAATGGTTGATGACTGGGCTCGTCGCAGCCGACGGTCGAGTTCGAACGCGAACATGAGGTTGGCGAGCTTGCTCTGGCCGTAGCGGTCTTGCGCCTTGTAGCTGCGCTCAGCACTGATGTCGTCGAAGAAGATTTTTGCTCCCCGATGCGCAATGCTGCTCGTCACCACGACCCGAGCATCAGGCTGTTCGCCCAGCTTCGGAAGCAACAACGATGTCAGCGCGAACGTGCCGAGATGGTTCACGCCAAACTGCGATTCAAATCCGTCGGTCGTTATCTCCTTCGGTGGCATCATGATCCCGGCGTTGTTCACGAGCACATCGAGTCGAGCCTCTTCGTTGACCTGAGCAGCAGCATCGCGAACACTGGCGAGATCGGCCTGGTCGAGTTGGACCAACTCGAGGTTGCTGTCCGGAACATCAGCGCGAATCGCGTCGATCGCAACGTTGGCCTTTTCGACCGACCGGCAGCCGAGCAAAACACGAGCGCCCTGTGCAGCGAGCACCTTCGCTGTCTCGAAACCAAGGCCGGTATTTGCCCCGGTCACGAGAATCGTCCGGCCGGACTGATCAGGAACGTTGCTGTTGGTAAAACCGCTCATAGGCCATGTGTACCCCGTCAACTGCTGGCTCGCTTGAGATTCCGTCCGAACCCGCCGAGCAATGAGCCCTGAACTCACTCACCCAGTCCGAAATTCATCGCTCGTTCCTTGCTGTCCTGTGCGATGAGGGGCGGACCGACGCAGGGGGCAGAACTCTCATCGCTCCGTCAAAGCACGGACCCGTGAACACCGCACGGTCCCCCTGAGTTGGCCGTGTCGTTGCCGTCTCGGTGGATCGCTCCGTATGGTCATAGGCCCACCTCAACTTGGATGTACGTATGATTGAAACGCAAACAACTAACTCGCTGCACGATTTCCTGGACGGCGCCCCCGCTGCACAACCCCGAGGCATCGAAGATTCCGCGAACGATGTTGGGACACGGATGACTGAGGCTCGCACGACCGCTGGCCGGACGCAGGCAGAAATCGCGAACCAACTGGGTGTGAAGGCATCGACCGTCGCCAAGTGGGAGATCGGCAGCGCGTCTCCACGGAGCAATCGGCTGGCAGCGCTCGCTGGGATCTTGGGAGTCAGCCTGTCCTGGTTGATCGTCGGGCACGGTGACGAACCGACATCGACCGACGACCTCGACGAAATCAAGGTGGCGCTGAACCGAGTGCAGGCACAACTCGTCGACACCCTCAACGAGGTCGAGGTATTGGCGGCACGAGTCGACGACGCTCGCGACGCCGATTAACCCGTCGGGCCCATACCCATTCGGAGCTGATCAAACCCGCCCCAGCGCCAGCGATCAGTTCATTCGTCGGGCGACGATGTGCCCAGTGAGTCGTCCCCCAGGACTCGCTTCAAGAGGGCAACGAACTCAACAGCATGTGGGTTCTGAGCGGTCCGGATCGGGAAGTAAGCATTAATTCTTCCTGCATGAGGGATCGTGATGTCTGGAACGCGAACTAGCGTTCCTGCGTCGATCCGTGGTCGAACCGAACGTTCCCACCCGAGCGCGATTCCGCCATCGCGCTCGGCGACGTCGAGGCACACTTGGTACGAGGTGAAAACCACTGATTTGATACGGCTGGGCTCAACGACCAGTGCCGATGAAAGAACGTCCTGCCAGGTCGTCCAGCCGGGATCGACGTAGTCGACATGCAGCAGCGGCAACACGGCGAGGTCGGCCGGCGTGACCGGCGTAGGGAGTTGCGCTGCGAACGTTGGCGAGCAGACGGGGAACACGGCGTCGTCGGCAATGAATTCGACAGTAAACAAGCGCGACTGGCTGGGCCCGTACCCCAACGCGACGTCGAAATTTTCGTCAGTAGATGCGACGAGATCGTTTGACGCGAGCACCCGGATATTCACATCTGGATGCGTCCGGTGAAACTCGCCAAGAATGGGAGCAACCGTCGCGGTTGCCAGCGACAGACTCGTGAGAATGGTGATCGAGTCGTTGCCTGCAGCCCGCCGACGGATCAGGTCGGCCGTTGAAGAAAGTTCGCTCAGAGACAGACGCACCGAAGCTGCAAGCAGCTCGCCGTCGGCAGTCGGTGTCACATCGTGGCGGTGTCGTTCGAAGAGGCTGACACCCAAGTTGGCCTCGAGTTCGCGAATCCGCCGACTCACCGTCGCCTGAGACTGATGGAGTTCACGGGCAGCCCGAGTGAAGTTCCGATGCCGGAATGCTGCCTCGAACGGCACCAGAGATGGCAGGGGCGGAAGGGTTTGATCGAATTCAGACATCCGAAAAAACGATACCTGGGGCCGAAAGATGCGTACCTCGCTTCACCCCAATGACCCTACGCTTATATCAGTCAAGTCCCCCTGAGTCAACAGACCGAAAGAGAGTCCGAAAATGGGAAATCCCACATCGTTGAAAGAGCGCAAGCAAACAGCAGCACAGCCGCTGCAAAAGCCTACGTCAAGCCGGCTCCTCTTCAGTAAGGTCAATGACTGGGTGCGCCACTATCCCGGAGCCCAAACCGCTCCGAGCCAGCAGGCCTTCGACCGGATCTCCCGGTCATCGCACGTCTCGATCAATCGCCGGTCGTCAAACTGAGAATCGGCGCCCCGGCACGAGCGGTCATTGACCACCGTGCCGGGGCGCCTGCAAGTCAGGACGGCTCAGTCCGGCCAGTGCGTACGGCTTCAACAATCGAGTCGCAGCTCGGCAATGTGACACCAGATGCCGGGCCAGTGGCGATGAACGAGTCGGTCGCACACAGCCGGGAAACGTTGGGAATGTTGCGCTCAACACAGTGAGCCATCAGCGCTTCGCTCTGTGATCCGGTTTCCCTGCACTCGTCGACAATGAGTACCCGAGCGCACGACTCGACCGAAGCTTCGATTGCGTCGACGGGCAGCGGTGCAAGCCAGCGCATATCGACGACCCGACCAGCAATACCATGCTCGGTCCGTAGCACTTCGGCCGCCTGTTCGGCCAAGAACACCCCATTCCCGTAGGTGACGATGGCAACATCGGTACCGGTCCCTCGCACGGCGACTCGATCCATGGTGATCGGCTCAGCAATCATGTCGGGATAACGACCCGCCCACCGGTCGTCGCCCTCGGCGTGAAGGTCGCGAGTCATATACCGAGCAATCGGTTCGAGGAACACGACGATGCGCTGCTCCTCTCGTGCAAGGCGCACGGACTCCCGCAGCATCAGTACGGCGTCGACACCGTTCGACGGACAGGCGATGACGATGCCAGGGATGTCGCGGAGGACCGCGATCGAGTTGTCGTTATGGAAGTGACCACCAAAGCCGCTCTGGTAGCCGAGGCTGGCGATGCGGACCACCATCGGGTTCGTGAATTGCCCGTTCGAAAAGAACGGCAATGTCGCCGCCTCACCACGGAGCTGATCTTCGGCATTGTGGAGGTAAGCAAGGAACTGGATCTCCACGATCGGAACGAACCCGTTGTGTGCCAAGCCGATACCCATGCCGAGGATCGACTGCTCGTCGAGGATCGTGTCGATCACACGATGCGCACCGAACCGCTTCTGGAGTCGCTGAGTGACGCCATACACGCCACCCTTGGCCCCGATATCTTCGCCCGCGAGCACTATCTCGCGATGACGCAACATCTCGTCGGTCAACGCCCAGTTCAGTAATTTTGCCAGATGCTGCGGTTCGCTCATCAACCGCAACTCATGGGCACCGAACACGCCAGCCCGAGCCTCGACGCTCGGCACCGTTGCCGGCTCAGCCGTGCGTCGGGGCGGGACGATGCTGGCCATCACCTGGTCGGCCGTCTGGAGTCGCGGCGCGTCGGCCACAGCGTCCACGGCCCGATCAACCTCGGCGCCGACGCTCCGGTAGCAATCGAGCACGTCCGTTGGCGAGAGGTCGCTGAACTCCGCGAGTAACCGCGCGCTGTGCAGGAGCGGGTCGTTTGCCTCGTCAGCTTCGATCCGCTCCATGGACAAATAACTCGACGCCAAGTCAGCACCGGCATGGCCGTAGAGGCGGACACAGGAGAGGTGGAGGAACACCGGCCGACGTTGACGTCGTGCAACGTGCGCTGCACGTTGCGTCGCCACTGTTGCATCGAGCAGGTCGAGCGCTGAACCTGCGACGTACTCAATCCCAGCGCGGCCCGACATCGATGCCGAAACCCAGTTGGCCGGCGTCTTCACCGAAATGCCGAGCCCGTTGTCTTCACACACGAAGATCAGCGGCAGCGGGACGCCCTGGTAAGCCGTCCACCCGGCGGTGTTGATCGCCGCCTGAGCACTTGCGTGGTTGAGTGAAGCATCACCGAAGCTGCACATCACCACCGAGTCGCCGGGCAGAGACTGGTGCTCAGGCTTGACTCGTTGAGCGAGGCCGATCGAGTACGCCGTACCAACCGCCTTCGGAAGGTGCGAAGCAATCGTGCTCGTCTGCGGCGGCATCGCAAGGTGCGCCGAGCCCAACACCTTGTGCCGGCCGCCAGAGATCGGGTCGTCGAGAGACGTCGTGAAGCTGAGCAGCATGTCACGCATCGCGTCAACACCAACTTGGCCAGATCGCGCTTGGCCAGATCGCGCGATCTGAAACGCTGCGTCGCGGTAGTGCACGAAGGCCATGTCGGTGGGCCGAAGTGCACCAGCAACGGCTGCCATCCCCTCGTGCCCAGACGACCCAATCGTATAAAAGCCAAATCCGCGAGCCTGCATGTCTCGTGCGGCGCGATCGAGGTGCCGGCTCAGTACCTGCGCTTCGAAGAGTGCAACGAGTTCGTGGGCGGTGAGCTGTGCATCGTCGAGCGTCGCTGTACCGACTCGCGCCGGGAGGTCGCCCTGAGCGACTCGCCTCAAGAAGTTGCTCTGGACGATTTCAACTCGGTTCACGCGGCCATTTGACCACATCGCACGGCCTGCCGGTTGAGGCATCTCAAAAGGGTTCGGCCCACCACGCGAGCGCCGTCTTCGTCCCGGCAGGGATCTCGGTATATCCACCGTCGTGGATCTGGACAGGAGCGATCTCAGCGAGCTCGGCCCACCGCTGTTGATTCGGGTGCACCACGGTGATCGGTCGTCCCGCAGCGTCCCATCGGCTCACCATCTCGACGTCGGAACGCATCCACGCCCACTGACCGGCGTGGGCGCATTGCGCAGCCTGCTTGCCCCACGACATTTCAACCAGCGGCGTCACGGCAATGATCAGGCCCGCAACGTCGGGCAGCACATCGATCGGTTCAACGTCGTCAAGTGGCGACGACTGGATCTGGAGCTTGGCAAGCTGTTCCGGGGCCTCGTCCAGACGACTAGGAACGAAGGCGCGCACTTCCACGCCGCCTCGCTCGGCAGTCACCCCATCGGGTTCTTGGGCACGTCGCCAGGCCGATGCTCGGCCACGTCTGACGATCTTGCGAATCCGATTGCCGTTCCATGCAGTGACGGCGTCGTACCACTCCCCATTGGGCTGGCTGCGCTCATCGTCCAACAACAAAATCGTAGCGAGCGCGGCAACTTCGCAGATCTGTGCAGTGGAGGGGGGATCGGATTTCTCCACGCGGGCTGCGAGCTGGAGTGCCCTGGGTGATTCGCTCGGCTCGGCAGCTTCCATCTGATTGGTCTACACGGTCCAGCGGACGACACCACCGGCGACTTCCGTGGCGTATCGTGATGCCATGCGGCTTGACAAGATCCCCATCGGTAGCAACCCGCCCGAAGATGTCAATGTCATCATCGAAGTGCCTGTCGGTGGCGAACCAATCAAATACGAAATGGACAAGGCCTCTGGCGCCCTGTTCGTCGATCGGTTCCTCTACACGCCGATGCGTTATCCCGGCAACTACGGATTCGTCCCACACACCCTGTCTGAAGACGGGGACCCGATTGATGTTCTCGTGTGCAACACCCGAGAGATCATCCCCGGAGGCGTTATCAGCTGCCGGCCCGTTGGAGTCCTCGTTATGGAAGATGATGCGGGTCAGGACGAGAAGATTCTGGCGGTGCCCAGCAGCCATGTGAGCCGTCGGTACCACAACGTTGCCGACTACACCGACCTGCCCGACATCACGCGTGAACAGGTTCAACACTTTTTTGAGCACTACAAAGACCTCGAACCCAACAAGTGGGTCCGTATTGGCCACTGGGGTGATGCAGCCGAGGCGAAGCAAATGATCGTCGACGCCATTGCCCGAGCCAACGCGGACGCCTGACCCATGTCGATAAACGCCAACGGACAGGGCCTGGCCAGCGCCTCAGACGCCACGCCGGCCGAAGTTGCAGGCATCTACGACGGCTGGGTCTCCACGTACGACACCGACGTGCAGTCGTGGGGCTACGCGGTTCCTGATCGACTCGCCTCAGTCATTGCGAACGCTGGCGCCACGAACGG
>JBLIMF010000148.1:0-6498 GCA_047638615.1 Gammaproteobacteria bacterium | reverse complement strand
CACCCGAGCCCGACACCTCAGCCGGATCAAACAACCGGCGCATCGATTCACTGACGATCCACGCGACCGAGCCGACCAGCAAAAGCGCCGACACGAAACCGCCCAACGCGTCAGACTTTCCCATGCCAAAGGTCCACTGAGCGTCGGCAGGTCGACGAGCAACACGCAGCGCGATGAGCGCTGTCACGAGACCAAGTGCGTCGACTGCCTGGTGCGCGGCGTCGGCGAGCACGACGACCGACCCGATGGCGAGCCCGACAACCACCTGGATGACTGCAAAGACGACGTTGGCGGCCGACGCCCAGCCGAGCCGCTTCAACGATCCGTGACAATGTGAATGATTGGGTGAATGATTGGGTGAATGATTGGGTGAACGATTGGGTGAACGATTTTGTGAATGATCGTGTGAACCCGTTGTCACCTGCTCCTCACTTTCACGATCGCGTCATTCTCATTCATTGAGAATACGCTAGCAGAGGATCCAGCCCAATCGGCCTGCCAGACTTTGCCCGTGCCTTTCGAAGAACATGATCGCCTCACCGTCCAACGCCGCCCTGGCAACAATCGGTACGAGTTACTGCTCGACGGATCGGTCGTCGCGCTCGCCGACTTCTTGCTGCGTGACGACGTGGTGACGATCCCCCATGTCGAGACCAACCCCGAGCATCGAGGCAAGGACTTCGCTGCCCAGCTGATGAGTGGTGTGCTTGCCGACGTCCGCGAGCGAAACCAGACAGTCCGCCCGCTGTGCACCTACGCCGCGGCCTACATGCAACGCCATCCCGAGTCCAACGACCTGCTCGCTCGCTGAACAGGAAACACCACGTGCAAAAACACCACGACGCTGCGCGGTTTGGCACCGGGCGCTACCGACGAAGAGATCGAGGCCGACCTTTGACTGATCGATGAGTACTGCCTTCATGCCACCGCCTCTTTCCGGTTTCCTCAGCGACAAGCCACCCGAGATGAACCCTGACCGGCATCGGACTCTCATCGAATCGATGGAAGCCACTCGCGGCAATGTCAAGAGGACCATTGAGCACTCGCGCCACGCGGCTCCTCTGCTGGGTGCCGGTCAGCAGCACGACGAGGTCGGCTCGGTGACGGTCGGCTACCGCCGGTTATGCCGCAGTCGCGGCCATCGATGCGCCGAGCAGGTCGAACGCCCGGGCGTTCGCTGGGAAGTAGGCCTCGACCGCAGCGAGCCGGCGGTAGTCGGCGTCACCGAGGTGGGCGCGGAACAGCTCCGTTTGGCTTCCGTGGGCCGAGAGGGCCGCAAGCTTGGTGTCGATGGCTGAGTCGTCGAGCGCGAGGCGGACGTCGGAGGTCCGGCGCGGCTCGGGTGCGAATCCGGGGAAGAAGGCGCCCAGCTCGTCCATTGCGGTAACCAGCTCCAAGGGGATCCAGCGACCGACCGCAGTCTGGATGAGGGCTGTCTGGATGAGGGCCGGCTGGATGAGGGCCGGCTGGGGGTTGCGGGCGTTCACTGCCCGCTCGGTCCCGGCCCCGACGGCGATGTGGTCGGGGTGGCCAGTGAACCCGTCGGGCCCGAAGGAGACGACCACGTCGGGATCGATCTCGTCGAGCACGGTCATGATGCGTCGGGCGCCGAGATCAGGGTCGATGGTGTCGAGGGTGCCGTCCTCGTAGCCCAGGGTGATCGACTCGCTGACGCCGAGCGCCTGCAGGGCATGGTCGAGCTCATGTTGTCGTATCCGAGCCAGCCGACCCGGAGGCATGGTGACGGGGTCGGGGGTGCCGTGCTCGCCAAGGGTGGCGGTCACGTTAACAACCCGGCCACCGGCTGCTGCGGCTGCCGCCATCAGACCGCCGCCCAGGTAGCTCTCGTCGTCGGGGTGGGCCCACACGGCCAGGACGGTGGCGCCTTCGAGACGAAGGGTGTCGACGGAAGTGGCTGGCGCCCGGTCGGCGCTGGCGTTGACGACTTCGTTCTTGTTGGCTTCGACATCCATGATTGCATCTCCGTTGAAAGAATTCGCCGAGGTCGTTCCTCGACGAAGTTCAATGTGCCAGGGGCCCCTTTGCGTCTGATTGGCATCGGCTTTGCGACGGCTGTAGCCCACCACCCGCTCGATTTCGGGCCCGGGATACCATGGCTCGATGCTGGTGCGGATACTGGGGCCGCTGGACGTGAGTTCCGATTCTGGTTCGCTGTCTCTTGGCGGCCGCAAGCAGCGCGTCGTGTTGGCGTGTCTCGCTTTGCGGATCGGACGTGTCGTACCGGTCGACGAGCTCATCGACGCCGGCTGGGGCGATGATCTGCCGGCCAACCCGGCCAACGCGCTGCAGTACCAGGTTGTGCAGCTGCGCAAGATCATCGAAAGCGACGCGTCCCATCCGCAATATCTGATCACCTCGAAACCCGGCTATCGGCTCGATGATGCACACGTTGCCGCCATCGAGCTGCAATTGGACATCGCATTGGCCGACGGTCGCCACGCTGAGGTAGCCCCGCAACTGGCCCAGCTGACGCGGGAACACCCGCTGCGGGAGGAACTGTGGGCGAGACGCGTCCTGGCGTTGTACCGCAGCGGACGCCAGTCAGAGGCGCTGCGCGCCTTCCACGATGCCCGTGAGTCTCTCGCCGAGGTGGGCCTCGAGCCTGGAACTGAGCTACGCGAACTCGAGCAGCAGATCATTAACCAAGACAGCTCGTTGCTTCCGAAGGCGACCCCACTCGGGCGCCATCGCACAATCTTCCTGCCTCGCCCAACCGGCTGATCGGCCGAGAGGCCGACATCGAGACTGTCTCCCGGCTCGTCGAGGCCGGTCGCCTCGTGACCCTGCTTGGCCCGGGGGGCGCTGGCAAGACACGGCTCGCGATTGAGGTGGGTCGTGCTCTACTCGATCGGTACCCGGGCGGTATGTGGTTTCTGCCCCTCGACGCGCTCGACGATGGATCGCTCCTGCCGGCGGCGATCGGCCGCTGATTGGCATGCGTGAGGACCCTGAACGGCCGGTAGTCGACACGCTGGTCAATCACCTCAGCGCGAAGAGAACAATGCTCGTGCTCGACAACTGCGAGCATCTGATCGACCCGGTCGCCACATTCGTCCACGACATCCTGTCGAGATGCGACCAGGTGTCGGTGCTGGCAACCAGCCAAGTCATCCTTGAATCTGCTGGTGAGGTGGTCGTCGCTGTGAACCCCCTGGCGGTTCCCGGCGAAACGTCGTCCAGCTCTGGCACGATCGGCGAAATCGATGGCGTGGCGTTGTTCCTCGAGCGGGCGCGCGATGCCGGCGCCGCCGTCGAAGACTGGGATGACGCTGCCATGGCCGCCGTTGGGAACATCGTTACTGCGCTCGACGGCATGCCGCTCGCCTTGGAGTTGGCTGCGGCCCGAACGAGGTCGATGTCACTGGACGAGATTGCTCGGGGCCTCGATGATCGGTTTGCCATTCTCAGCCGGGGGCCCCGGACCGCTCCGGCCCGGCAGCGGAGCCTCCGAGCCGCTGTCGAATGGAGTCTGGGCTTGCTCGGGGATCGACAGCGAACGCTCATGGCGAAATTGGCTGTCTTCGCAGGAGGATTCGACGTTGAGGCCGCGGCCGCGGTCGCGGGTGTTTCGTCTTTGACCATCCGCGATGATGTGGCCGCGCTGGTCGACCGGTCGCTCCTGACTCGAAGCCGTGACGTCGCTGGCTCAGCCCGCTTCGCCATGCTCGAGTCGCTCAGGCAGTACGGCCCGATCGAACTCGGACCAGAGCAGTTCGCATCGGCACGAGACGCTCATCTCGGCCATTTCGCCGAGTTCGCCGCAGCGGCCGACGCCGGGATACGGAGCTCCGATCAGATCAGCTGGTTGCATCGTATGGACGCGGACTATGGGAACATCCGAGCCGCACTGGGGTGGAGCCTCGATGGTGCCTCGCTCGAGACCGGTATCCGACTCGCCTCCCGAACCGGCCGATACTGGGACTGGCGGGGCCTGCTGAAGGAATGCTCCGCGTGGACCGAGCGCCTCACCGCAGCGGCCACTTCACCGGTCCTTGGTCTGCCGACAATCCAGGCGGGGAGATCATTCATTGCATGGGAGTGCGGCGACCTTGAAGAGGCCCGGCGAGCCAGTGATCTCGCCATCCTCAGCGCCCGGGAATTGGACGACCCTCTCGAAGATGCTGCTGCCCTGTCGAGCCGCCTGTTCATCAGTCGAGTAACTGGCGACATGGAGTCGGCGCGATCCGATACCGCCGCACTCAGCCAGGCCGTCGACCGCTCCGGTGATCCGTGGCTCGCGGCCTGGGTCGAAAGCATGTTCGCGACCGTCGCTCTCGCCGACAACAATCTCGACACTGCGGAGTCACACACCCATCGGAGTCGGGTGCTGTTCGCCGAACTTGGTGATCGACGCGGCGAGAGCTGGAATCTCATCTCGTTGGCCCAGATCAGTCTCGGTCACGGCGACGCCGACGCGGCCGAGCTCAACGCCGGTGCCGCCCTGGAGGCGGCTCGTGCAACCGAAGACGACCGCAACATTCTCTGGGCCCTTGAAATCCTCGCAGACACTGCCCACCAACGTGGAGAACCGCAACGATCCGCCCGCCTCTGGGGAGCAACCCACCCGCTGCGAGAGTCCCGCGGACTCGCCGGGTCCGTCTCGAAGCTCAACGCGCCAACCGACCTCGGCACCATCCTCCGCGACGAACTCGGCGACCTCTTCGAGAAACTCGCAGAAAGCGGGCGCCACGACCCGGACGCTGTCATCGCTGAGGAACTCCGAGCCCTCGACAGCGCGACCCGGGCCTGACACTCGGTCCGCTCCTCGACCCGACCTCGGACAGCAGCCCGCGACCGTTCGCAAAGCCGACGCAAAGCCGACGCAAAGCCGACGCAAAGCCGACGCAAAGCGGACGCTGCGACGCTGAATTTCGTCGAGGAACGACCTCGACGAATTCGTTCAACGGAGATGCAGTCATGGGAATCGAAATCAACAAGAACGCAATCGTCAACGTCAGCGCCGACCGGCTCTGGTCGATCTTGGCAGATGACTTCGACAAGATCGGAGAATGGGCCAGCGGAGTCGACAGCTCGGGTCCCAACACTGATGCAGCGGTCCCCGAGGGCGCAAGTGTCGGCGGTCGAGTCTGCCAAGTGCCCAGCTTGGGAGCCGTCAACGAGGCCTTCACCAGCTTCATTCCGCTCGAGCGCTCGTTCTCGTTCGAAGCAACGGCATCAGAGATCCCCAGCTTCGTGCGCGACCTGACCAACAACACGGTGGTGAGGCCGCTCGGACTGGAGCAGTCGGAGGTGCAGGTGAGGTTCACGGCCGACACCGAAGGCGTTCAGGGCGCCCAGGCCGAGCCAGCGCTCACGAGCCAGTTCAGCCAGGCCATCGAGGGGAGCCTCGAGGACCTCAAGATCTTCGCCGAGTCAGGGGAGATCTCGAGCGAGAAAAGCCAGGCTCGGGCCAACGCTGGTCGCTGAGTCCGACGCCGAGGCTGCTGCGGTGACGGGCCGGTCAGACCCACTCGGGTCTGACCGGCCCGTCGGTGTCGTCTCACAACGGGTTCGAGCGCGCTGAAGGAGCAACCGATGAAATCCATGCATCCCAGCGGATGGATTCTTGAGTCGGTTACAGAACGGAAGCCGGAACTGGTGAACGATCGTCACCTCGTCCACCGCCACCTGAACCCAACTCGGTCCAGAGTTGGCCAGCTGAACCCACCAGGATAAACATCACCGCCAATACCTCCCCGACGACACTCTCGCCCCATAATCAAGTCACACGAGGACAGATGACAACAATTCCGTGGCGCCCGGCCAGTGAGCCGCCGCTCCAGCGGTGTCGCCCATCTCCACTTTCGATCACCGGAGAAATGGCCGCCAGACAAGCACAGTCACGCCGCTAGCTGCTCAATAACGATGAGACGACGGAGTTCGGTACCAGATCGACGGGATGATGTTCGCCGACGTTCGACTGTCGCACACCGAGCAAAGACAGTTCGATTCCCACGCCCCGGAGAGGTGGCCTTTCGATTCCAAGTTCTTGGCGGCTTGCGGTGACGCTGTTGTGAATCGTCTCCCAATCCATCTGGTTGAAGGGGTTGTCCTCGGAGCGCGAGCGGAGGAGGGTCCCCTTGTCGTTGATGTCGTGTTCGACTCGATGCTGCCCGACAATAGCGACAGACCGCACGCATTCTCGGTCGGGCTCGCCTCGGCCGAGTGACTCCGTGATGTACGACGGCGGGTCGGTGACACTGCGGGCGACCGCCCTCTGTGCGGGAGAGAGGGGGGGAGGGAGAGGGGAGAGAGAGAGGGGACGTGAACCCTCGACCGGCAGTCGGTTCAGCTCGCCGAGGCGGCATCGATTCGCTCGAGCCCGAGTTGGCCTCCGCCAACGAGCGGTGAAGGCTGACGCCGAGATCGGACGGATCGGACCGCCTCAGGTGTAGAAGGGGTTGGAGCCGGTGGCGTGATCGGTGAGGTCTTTGACCCGCTCGATCGCCGGCAACGCATCGACGAGCATCGTCTGCA
>JBLIMF010000147.1:0-6670 GCA_047638615.1 Gammaproteobacteria bacterium | reverse complement strand
CAGTGGGGCATGCGATCCGCGGCGAAGAAGTGGTCGGCGCGACGAAGGACATCGGCATTTCGCGCGACGAGGCGCTGGCCGGCGTTCAGGGTTGACGCTCGGACGCCGCCGAGGTATAGCGCTCCCAGCGATGCCCGGTCGGTCACCACGTCCGGCTTCGAACGGACCTTCTGAACCGTGGCGCCCATCGGCGACCCATCGACTTTCCAGCGAGTCCCGCCGTCAACATCGGCCAGCTCGACCACGAGGACATCGTCCGTGCCGTAGGTCCGAGCACCGAGTGCACTTCGCACATCATCGATCCGAATCCAGAGCATGTCGTTGAGGTTCGTGGTTCGAGCTGCTCGCGGATTGTCGAGGAGGTACGGCAATGCATCATCGACGGCGAACGAGTTGTAGCCGATGATCGGGCCGATCAAATCCACTGACAGGACGGTGTGCCACAAAGCTGCGTGAGCCTCAGGTGTGACGGCGATCAGGTCGAAGAGTTCGAGCTCGTGCGCAGGGTGGCCTGCGTTCCACTTCGGCTCGATCTTCCAGCACGCGTATCCATCGGGGTGAATGGCGGTGACGACGCCGGTGCCACGATTGACACGTTGCAGCTCGAAGTACGCGGCGGTCCGCCGAATTTCACCGACGCGTTGCCGCCGGTATCGGTCATAGATGTCGGGGAGCGACGTGTCAGTCATATCGGTCAGCCGAATCTCGGCGCCTCCGTCAAGTGGGTGAACGGGAACGAACTCGTCGCGCAGTTGCGCCTGTCGACGATCAATCCGCAGCACACGCCAGTGCGTTGCAACGCCGTATCCGAAGCGGTCGTAGATGCCACCCTCGCTCGCCGTGAGCATGGTCAATGGTTCGCCCCGTTCAGCGCTCTGGACGTGGAGCCGATTCATCATCTCGGTGAGCAACCCGCGCCGCCGCTGGGTCGGCGACACCGCCACCCACGTCACGCCGCCAGCAGCAATCTGAGCACCGCCGGGGACGGTGAGCTCCTGCGAGAAACACCCCGACACACCAACGAGTTCCGAGCCCGAACGCACCAACATGAACCGATCGAAATCGATCAGGGCCTTCATCGCAGCCTGCCCCTCCGGCCTCCACGCTTCGCCGAATGCCCGACCATCGAACGAGCACATCTCGTCGTAGTCGTCCTCGGTCGCCGAGTGGTAGGTGTATGAAAGCGAAGACACCAGCGCAGTCTCAACCATTGGTGTCCAGCAAGGCAATCGCGTTTGTCCCGAGCGCTCCTCAAATCACAGCAGCTGGGGCGGCGCGCGTATCGTGCCCAGATGGAGTCACAGATGCAACTGGACGTGATTGATCTGACAGCGCCGATCGCCGAGCAGGCTCGCAGCATGGCGAGGGCGTGCAAGGAAGTCGGGTTCTTCTGTATCCCGCTGACGTCGATCGAACGGTCGATCGTTGATGCAGCGTGGAATGATGCCGCTGAGTTCTTCGCACTCGCTGACGACGAGAAGCGGCGGATTGAGTTCCCTGAGCCTGGCTACCCGTACGGCTTCTCACCATTCGGATTCGAGTCGCTCGCCAAGTCGACCGGGGCGCAGTCGCCTCCACCCGACCTCAAGGAATCGCTTTCAGTCGGCCCCGACTGCGCAGCCAACGCGATCTCGGCATCCAGCGATGACGCATGGATCCGTTCAACCAGCCTGTGGCCTGAGCATCCGCCACGCCTCCGTAAATCGTGGACTGCGTACTACCAAGCCCTCGCCGCGGTCAGCGAACATTTGATGTCGGTGATGGCCATTGCACTCAACTTGCCCGCCGACTTTTTCGAGCCGTTGATCGATCGGCCAATCACCTCAATGCGAGCACTCAACTACCCGGCTGTCGACACGGGGGCGATCGAACCCGATGCACTCCGCGCTGGCGCACATTCCGACTACGGCACGCTCACGATTCTGCGGACCGATGACGTGCCGGGTTTGCAGATTGAATCGGCAGACGGGTCGTGGATCGACATCGCTCCCAATCCGAACAACTTTGTCGTCAACCTCGGCGACTCGATCGCCCAGTGGACGAACGATCGGTGGCGATCCACAGTCCACCGCGTCACTGCAGCCGACCCCTCAGCGCGCCAGTCAATGGCGTTCTTCCACATGGCGAACTGGGATGCCACGATCGAGTGCCTCCCGACGTGCGTCGAGCGGGGAACTGAGCCAAAGCACGAACCGGTCGAGGCCGGGCCGTGGCTGATGCGGAAGTTCCAGTCGACAGTTAGCTGAGTTATCCGCGGGCCTCGGGCGCGCGCTCCAGGCGTCCCGACGCGTCGACCGGCAGACCGGTGAGCAACGCCACCGACACGCATGTACACCCAAAGCAAATGGCGATCGTCCACCGGTAGCCACCGGTCTGATCGATAACCCAGCCAGCAAACGGGGTTCCGATGAGCGCACCGACACCTGGGGAGGTGTAGAGCAGGCCGAGGATCGAGCCGAGCCCGGCGACGCCCAACCGGTCAGAAATGACGATCGGGCTGAGCGCAACAAATCCGCCGTACCCGATGCCGAGCACAAGCACGAACGCGACGAGCATTGCGTACGAACTCCCGGCAACGAACCAAATCAGGAAACTTCCACCGAGGATCGCCAAGCATGCCCGATACAGCCGGAACGATCCGAACCGCCTGACGAGCGAGCCGAAGCCCACGCGTGACACGACGCTCGAACCGCCCAGTACGCCGACGAGCACCGCAGCCTGCACCGAACCGATGCCCCGCTCCTTTGCGTACTGACCGACGAAAACAAACGGGACGAACAGCGCCAGCCCGAGCGCGGTTGCCGACATTGCAATGCGACGGAACACCGGGCTCGCGAGCGCATCGGCGAATCGGGACGGCTGCGGCGTTCCGTCGCCCGGCGGTCGATCGATCAGCGGGATACAGAGCAGGAGGACGCTTGCGCCACCAATTGCAAAGAAGACGTACGTGTCTCGCCAGCCCCACCGGTTGATCAATGCTGCAGACACCGGCGACAGCACCAACGTGCCCACACCGATTCCGGCAACCGCCAGCCCGACAGCGACAGCTCGTTTCTCAACGAACCAGCCGCCGACCACAGCCACCATCGGCACGTATCCACATGCTGCAGCAATGCCGACGCCCGCTCCGTATGTGATGTAGCCCAGACCGAGCGACTGCACGCGGCTCGTGGCGAGTAAGCCGACGAGCATCGCCACCGCACCGATGACCAAGACGATCCGCGGGCCGAACCGGTCCGACAATCGGCCGGTGATGATGCTGAGCGAGAAGAAGAGGAACGTGGTGATCCCGAAGATCACTGCGGTTGCGCTCTTCGCCGCACCGAACTCTTCGCTCATCGCCTCAAAGAAAGCTCCGAAGCTGTAGGCAACGCCGAGCGTGACGCCCGAAGCGAGGAATGCTGCAACGACGGTCAGCCACGCCCGTCGTGAGTCGACGAGCGCCGTGTTCACGTCGTCAACGTAGAGGGTCGGGCCGGTGAGCGACGATCTGACGAGTATTGCTGTCGACAGCAGCGCATTTCCGAAGCGAGCCGCTATTGCCGTGTGAGCTTGAAGAGCAGCGCCGACTCAGGGTGCAACGTCGGTGGCTGCACGCCATGGGCCGAGAGTTGCCGGCCGGTGAGGAGTACGCCATCGGCCAGCCAACTCGGCTGGATCCGCGCAGCGCCCCACCGCTCGTACGGGATGCTCAGGTGTTCGACGCGGTAGATGGCATCGACGTCGAGGCCAGGGAGCCGGAGCGGTGGCGGCGTCTGGCTCGGTGCCGTGGTGAGCTGGGCGAACGACACAACGCCTTTGCTCCGGTCAGCAGCAAAGACCCCGACTGCATTGAACTGCTCATCTGTGTCGAAGCGCACGTAGTCGCCGTTGTGAAACAACTCGCGGTGCTCCTTATGCATTGCGATGACTGCGCGGAGTGCCAGACGTTCCTCGTCGGTCAGCTTGGTGACGTTCCACTCGACACCGAGATGGCCGAACATCGCCGTAGCCGCTCGGAACGACAACGTCTGAGTGCGCCCTGTGGTGTGCGATCTGGTGGGCCCGATGTGAGCTCCCATCAGCTCTGGCGGGATCAGCATCGACGCGCCGCGCTGAATAGTCTGGCGCTCGAGCGCGTCGTTGCAGTCGCTGGTCCAAACGCGCTCCGTGCGCTTCAATATTTCGTGATCGATACGGGCGCCGCCCGACGCACACGATTCGATCTCAACATTCGGGTGCGCCCGACGCAGTTTGTCGATCAGGTGATAAAGCGCCAAGGTCTGCGCATTGGTTCCAGCCGCGCCTTGTTGGGTCGAACCCTGGATGTGGTCGCGATTCATGTCCCACTTCACAGAGGAAATGTCGTGGTCGCTAAGCAGCTTGTCCAGGTAGCCGTAAACAAATGTGAACGCCTCGCGGTGACCGAGGTCGAGGACGAGTTGGTGGCGGCCGAGCACCGGTTCGTATCCGTCGGTGATCAACGCCCAGTCGGGGTGCGCACGGAAGATGTCACTGTCGGGGTTGACCATTTCCGGCTCCACCCAAATTCCGAACTCCATACCCAGCCCGGTGACATGGCTGATGAGCGGCTCCAGCCCGTCAGGGTAGACGTTCTCCGAGACCCACCAATCGCCGAGGCCCTTGGTGTCGTCGCGGCGGGAGCCAAACCAGCCGTCATCGAGGACAAACCGTTCGATGCCGAGGTCGGCAGCGGCGTCGGCGAGCGCCTTGAGCTTCTCGGTCTCGTGATCGAAGTAGACCGCTTCCCAGGTATTCAGCAAGACCGGCCGCGGTTTGACGGGATGAATCGATCGGGCGCGCAACGAGCGATGGAAGCCCTGCGTTGCCGGCGTGAGACCGTGTGACGAGTAGACCGCAACGGTTTCCGGCGTCGTGTACGACTGGCCAGATTCAAGGACAACCTCGCCCGGGTGCAGCAACTCGCCAGCCTGGATGTAGCGACGTCCGTCAGGAAGCCGCTCGGCGAACATCGTGTGATTGCCGCTCCATGCAACGTGTGCCCCCCACACCTCGCCGCCCCATTCGCCGAAGCCTCGTTGGCCGCAGAAAATGACCGGCGGGTACTCGTGTGAGGTCCGACCGCGCCGGTTCTCAACGAGCAGCGATCCGTTGGTCCAGTCGCTGCGGACGGGGTGAAACTCGCGGGCCCAGCGGCCTTCGAAGCTGAGAAATTCGCTGGCCTGCTGGGCCATTGGCAGCGTGATGGTCAGCCCGTCGAGGCTGTAACGACGATCAGCCGTGTTGGTGATGGTCGCCCAGACATGCAGCACGTCGTCAAGCACGATCGTGACGTTGAGGGCGAGACCGGCGACGTCATCGGTGGAGCTGACCGACAATGTGTTGCCGTCGAGGATGTGCGTCGGGTTCGAGAAACGAGGCGCCCAGGCTCTGCCGCCGCCACGGCGACCGAGCAGGCCGGGCCGTC
Organism: Gammaproteobacteria bacterium; assembly: GCA_047638615.1. Classification (GTDB taxonomy): domain Bacteria; phylum Actinomycetota; class Acidimicrobiia; order Acidimicrobiales; family Ilumatobacteraceae; genus Ilumatobacter_A. The sequence continues at coordinate 1,242 of JBLIMF010000147.1, read as the reverse complement.
CGGTGAATCCCGAGCCGTGTTCCGGCACGACCGAAATCGGTGCGATCTCGTCGAAGGTCCCGTGCACAACCGGTCGACTGAGGGCCGGAAGCACAGCGCCAAGATCGGCGTCATCGCCAAGCGACGCACCCCAGTGCACGATCGTCGGGGCGCCAGTCGAGGTGTCAACGACGACATCAGTCGCCGCGTACGTGTTGGCACCAGCGGAGAGGCAAATCATCACAGTGGCGCATCCTAAAGAACCCGGACCTGCGGCATCACACTCGAGATGTCCGAAGCGATGTCCGAATTGCGGCATCTTGTTGTTCGAACGATCGCCGAATCTGCGCGCATTTCGGACACATTTTGTGCAGAGCTGTTGATTTCGAGGAATTTCTATTGCAACATGACGCACATGATCATCGACATGACTTCGGCGACCAGCATTTTCCCTGTCGCTCGGTCGCTGGCGCAGGAACGACATGAGCTCATCGTGTCCGAAGTTCGAACACGCGGCTCTGTTCGCGTCACCGAACTCGCCACACTGCTCGATGTGAGCGACATGACCATTCGACGAGATCTCGATGTGCTTGACGAAGCTGGCGCTCTTGTCAAAGTGCACGGTGGCGCCAAGATCTCGACTGACCACGCCGCCGATCAGCCCAGCTTCGACGCCAAATCAAATACGCAAACGGCCGAGAAACAGGCCATTGCTCGTGCTGCTGCCGAGTTCGTCCGGGGTGGAGCAACGATCGGCCTGATGGCCGGCACCACCACCTGGCGGCTTGCCGGCGAACTCGCTGCAATCCCGAACCTGACCGTCGTCACCAACAGCATGCGCGTCGCCGAAGTGTTCAACGAGTTCCGGCGGGCTGATCGAAACATCATCCTCACCGGCGGTGTTCGAACACACAGCGACGCGCTCGTGGGCCCGATCGCAGCCACCGCGCTTGCTGCACTGCACGTCGACACCCTGTTCATTGGTGTGCACGGCATGAGCGAACGTGCCGGATTCACGACACCGAACATCTTGGAATCGGACACGAACCGGGCCTTTATTCAGGCATCGGGTCGCAAGATCGTCCTCGCCGACCACAGCAAGTGGGGCATCACCGGCCTCAGTTCGTTCGCCGACCTGAGCGATGCCGACGTTCTGATCACCGATGACAAGCTCTCCGCCGAGGCCGCAGCAGTTCTCTCCAGCCAGATTCCCGACGTTCGTCAAGTCTCCGGCATCTGAATCGCTCCCGCGCCACCCTGGCC
>JBLIMF010000146.1:0-6747 GCA_047638615.1 Gammaproteobacteria bacterium | reverse complement strand
ATAGACGACCGCAGCGGCGGCACGGTCCGCATTCCCAACGCCCCGTGGAAGTTCAGCGCTGCACCCAATGTCGGCGTGAGCGGCATTCCAAAGTACCGGGGCGAAGACAACCGCGAGGTCTTGGTCGAACTACTCGGCCTCGACAGCGATGCGCTCGAACAGCTCGAAGCTGACGGCGTGCTCTCGAGCCGCATTCCACGACGCTGAACACGAAGTTGCTCGTCGTTGCCGGCGGGGTCGACACCGGCTTCATTCGGGCCACACTCATTTCGCTCCGCCGACAACTCGACGGCATGACCCTTGACGAATGTCTCTTCAGCGAGCCAGCGTCGGCCAAGCACCGTCGCGACGCCCGATGGGTTGAACCCAAACTTAGGGCAACAATCAAGATCGCCAAGTTCACGAATGACGGTCCTGTCCGCCACACAACCTTCATCGGGCTGGCAAGCTGATCCTGATGGCCTCCCCCGACCTTCCGCTCACCAACCACGCCAACACTCACGCGCTGTCTGACACCACGACACCTGATCGCTCCGTCGCCGAGCAGCTCGATGCCGCCGACGCGCTCGCCGAGTGGCGCGAACGTTTCGTACTCTGCGATCCCGCGCGCATCTACCTTGACGGCAACTCACTCGGGATGACGCCCATTGCGACCGTCGAAGCAGTGCATCGGGTCATCGAAGAACAGTGGGCCGGCGATCTGATCACAAGCTGGTGGAAGAACGACTGGCTCGACCTGCCACTCACAGTCGGCAACGAGTTGGCGCCGCTACTCGGTGCTGACCACGGAACTGTCGCGGTGCACGACTCAACGACCGTCGGCATCTTCCAGCTCCTCAACGTGGCGCTTGACCTTCCGAAAGCTGACGGCGGCACGCGACCTCCCGTGCTCGCTTTCGCTCCAAGCGAGTTTCCCACCGACCGGTACGCCGCCGAGGGCGTGGCCCGGCTGCGCAACGGTGCAGTTCGCTCCGGACTCGACGACCTTGACGGCGTCGGCGTCGTCGTCCGTTCGATGGTCGACTACCGCAGCGCCGAGATCTACGACGTCGCCGCGGAGACCGCACGAGCCACAACTGCCGAAGCAATCACCGTGTGGGACCTGTCGCATGCGGTCGGTGTGCTCGATCTCGACCTGCCCGCACTCGGTGTCGACCTGGCCGTCGGCTGCACCTACAAGTTCCTCAACGGCGGCCCCGGCGCACCCGGGTTCACCTATGTTGCCCCGCACCTACACAACGACGTGACCCAGCCGATCTGGGGCTGGTTTGGCCAGACTGACCAGTTCGCAATGGACAATGCCTTCGACCCAAGGCCCGGCATCGGTCGGCTACTCCACGGGACCCCCGGCATCCTCGGGCTCACCGCCGCACGGAGCGGCATCGCGACCACGGTCGAGGCGGGCATCAGTGCAATCGCCGCAAAGGCGCGGGCAATCACCCAGTACGGGATCTTGGTCGCCGACGCCTTGGGCCTCGCAGTCGCCTCGCCGCGAGACGCAACGGTACGCGGCGGTCACGTTGCCATTCGCCACCCCGATGCCGTCCGCGTCCACCGCGAGCTCGAGGCACGCGGCGTCATTGTCGACAAGCGCGATCCAGACATCCTGCGGCTCGGCATGTCGCCGCTGACGACGCGCTTCGTCGACGTCTACGACGCCCTCGTGCATCTCGCTGACATCGCCGGAATCCCCGCTGGAGACGGCACAACCCGCTCTTGATCGGGCATGCTGGGGTTATGAGCGTCGTCAAGATCAATGCCATCACGATTCCCGAGGGCATGGGCCCACAGCTCGAAGGTCGGTTCGCCGGTCGGGCCAAGATGGTCGAGGCATTCGAAGGCTTCGAAGACTTCCAACTGCTGCGGCCGACCCCCAATCAGGAAAGCGGCGAAGATCGTTACTTCGTGTACACCCGCTGGGCATCCGAAGAGAACTTCCAAGCATGGATGGACAGCCAGGACTTCTCGAAGGGCCATGCCACCGGCCAGGCCGACGGCAACACCACCTCCGATGGCGAGCAGACCCGCAAGCCGGTTGCGCAGGGCGCAGACCTCATGTCCTTCACCGTTGTCGAACACGTGGTCAAAGGGGCGTAATTGCCGAATCGATGGGTCAGCGAACGCCCAACTCCTACTAACCTGCCGTAATCGTGGCACTGATCGTTCAGAAATATGGCGGCACGTCGGTTGCCGATCCTGACCGCATTCGTGCGGTCGCCGAGAATATAGCGCTCACCAAGCGCCGCGGCAACGACGTTGTCGTGGTCGTCTCAGCAATGGGCAAAGCAACCGATCACCTGATCGCACTCGCCGACTCAGTCTCCAAGAAACAGTCGGGTCGCGAGATGGACATGCTCCTCACCACCGGCGAACGCCAAACCGCTGCACTGCTCTCAATGGCCCTCGCCGATCGTGGTGTCGACGCAATCAGCTACACGGGCAGCCAGGTTGGCATCATCACCGACACTGCGCATCGCAAGGCGAAAATCGTCGAGGTCAAAGGCGACCGTGTTCGTGCTGCGATTGCCGAAGGGAAGGTCGCGGTCATCGCCGGATTCCAGGGCGTCAGCACCGACAAGGAAATCACCACAATGGGTCGTGGCGCCTCCGACCTCACTGCTTCGGCACTTGCTCAGGCCCTCGATGCCGATGCCTGCGAAATCTACACCGACGTCACCGGCGTGTTCACCGCCGATCCGCGCATCGTGCCGCAGGCTCGCAAGCTCAACAAAGTGCACTTCGACGAAATGCTCGAAATGTCTGGCGCCGGTTCCAAGGTGCTCGCCATGCGATCGGTCGAGTTTGCACGCAATCACGACGTCCCACTTCATGTGCGTTCTGCTTTCACTTGGGAGCAGGGAACGCTGGTCAGTAACGAGGAGCCATCAGTGGAAGATCCCATCATCTCCGGTGTCGTCACCGACATGACCGAGGCCAAGGTCACCGTGCTTGGCGTGCCCGATCAGCCCGGCGTGTCTGCCGCACTCTTTGAGCCACTCGCCGAGGCGAACGTCAACGTTGACATGATCGTGCAAAACACGTCGACCGAAGGCAAAACTGACATCAGCTTCACGATGCCGATGGCCGACCTTGAAGAGGCCATTTCGATCGTACAGAAGGTCGCCGAAGCTATCGGCGCCGCGAAGGTCACCCATGACAACGGCATCGCCAAGGTGTCGATTGTCGGCGCCGGCATGAAGTCATCGCCGGGCATCGCCGCAAAAATGTTCCGCGTGCTCGCCGACGAGGGCGTCAACATTCAGATGATCTCCACGTCGACAATCCGCGTATCGATCATCATTCCGTCAGCCGACATGGAGCGAGCAGCGATCGCTCTGCACACCGCATTCGGTCTCGACTCCGGCGCCGATTACAGCGCACCGCTCCCCGAACGCAAATAGTTGCGCATGTGATCAGGCCTTTTTCGTGGCTATTCGGCCGGCACGAGTGACCCGCCGAAGATCTGCCAGGCGAGCACCGACTTCGCCACGAGGCTGAGCACGAGATAGGTCTTTTCACCAAAGATGTAGCTGGTCCACTTCCCAACCTTGCGGTACTGCAACCACTGGTTTAAACCGAAGCTGAAGAAGAAAACCGACTGCGCAGCGATGATTCCGTAGACAAATCCCGGTACTTCGTCGGCGCGCATCGTGTTGAAAGCAATACCGGCCCAGGGGGCGAGTCCGGCGAACGTTCCGAACCAGAACGGCAGCATCGTTGTCTCGGTGCGGCCCGGCGGGTTGAACTTCTCCTGGAGCCAGCCGAACAGGATCATCGAGACGTTGGCGCCGATTATGGCGAAGACTGCAGTTATCTCCGTGATGCCCGAGTACGAGGCAATCAGGACGACCATGAGTGTCGCGCTGATCGAGTACTCGACCCAGCGGAACCGATTGATACCGCTGACCAAATCAGCTTCGTAGGGCTGCTTCAACGCCGTCGCCGTCAACAGGTGATCGAACGCAGCAAGCGCCAGGAAGACCGCGACCGCAATGCCAATCGGTAGGTCAAAGACGCCTTCGCCCTGTGGCACTCGCGTCCCGGGCGGCCCATTGGGAACTGCGGAAGTGAAGGTGATGGCAAAGTCACCGGCGAGCACCAGAATGATTACGGCCTGCGCTGCGTGCAACAGCGTAAGCCCGAGGTTCCACTTGCGCAGGTTGGAGAACTGCCGTTCAGAAATATCGTTCACTTTGGGATTGTTCCCGCTCGCCATCATCGACTAAACATCGCGCTCACTATTTACCGAACTGTTGCGATGACCCAGTAGTGATGGGGGTTGACACCGATGAAACTCCGCGTGACCGCTCCGCGCCCAGCGAAGTTCGACTTCGGGTTGCGCCACACCTCGACGCTGCTGAACAGCGGGGCGAGGGGGCCGATGATCTCATCAGGGTTCAACCGGTTGGCCTGCCAGCCGATGCGCGCAATAATGCGCTTCCGTGACAGCCAGTCGCCGAGCTTTGGCACGCTAAACAAACCCCGGACCAGCTTGCTCATCGGGATCAGCACAGTGTCGCCACGCCCGCGAGCCCGATAGTTGAGAACGACCTTGCCACCAGGCTTGGTGATCCGAACGGCTTCCGACGTCAGCTCAAGTGCATCGTCGGGATCACAATGCTGGAACGTGATGTAGCTGAAGGTGATGTCCGTCGAATTCGGGGGCAGATCGAGCGTCTTGCCGTCGGTGACGTGGCTCGTGTTCAGACGGTCGACCTTGCCGAAGCGGCCGACGGTCTCGAAGCAACGTTCCAAGAAGCCAGCGTCGAGGTCGCACGCCGTGACGTGCCCGATCTCGCGGGTGAACGCGCAGGTCATCCGGCCGATGCCGCAGCCGATCTCGACGAGGCTCTGCTTATTCAGGTCTGCTGAGCGCAAACCGAAGACCGTGAGGTACGACCCGACTTCGGCGTCACCGGTCGCCACGAACTCTTCGAGTGTGAGGTCGGGGCCCTTTTCGTTGTTGAAGACCCAGCCCGTACTCCGCACGACGTCGTCGCCGCTCACCTGCCGCTCAGAGACCAGGCCAGCGGCCTTCCATGGAACAAGTTGCGGTCGGCGAGCCATTGGCTTTATTCTGCCAGTTCCATCGGCGCTTCTCCACCTCGATCTGCCGCCGCACCTCGATGTTTTGTCGCTGGACCGCAGCCAGCCGGAGCGCTCGTCAGCGGAAACTTTGGCGGCCACTGTTGGCAGAAAAGCTGCAGGGTGAGCGGATCGGCCCCGTTAAGCTTTTCGCCATGCGCGTTGGAGTGGTCGGAGCAACAGGTCAAGTCGGCAGCGTTCTGCGACGTCTGCTCGAGGAGCGGAACTTTCCGGTCACCGAGATGCGTTATTTCGCCTCTGCCCGATCCGCTGGCACCACGCTGCCATGGAAGGGCGCAGGCATCGTCGTCGAGGATGCCGAAATTGCTGACCCGTCGGGCCTTGACATCGCGCTCTTCTCGGCAGGCGCCACGTCGTCGCGCGCCTACGCCGACAAGTTCGCTGCGGCCGGCGCGATCGTGATTGACAACTCGTCGGCGTTTCGCATGGACGCCGACGTTCCGCTGATCGTCCCCGAAGTCAACGGCCACTTGGCGCACCACCCGCCCAGGGGCATTATCGCCAACCCCAACTGCACCACGATGGCCGCGATGCCGGTGCTCAAGCCGCTGCACGACGAGGCAGGCTTGACGCGCATGATCGCCGCCACCTATCAGGCAACTTCGGGTTCCGGCCTCGCTGGTGTCGACGAGCTCGCCAAGCAGATTGCTGAAGCCGGTGACAACTGCGCAGCGCTGACCCACGACGGCTCGGCAATTGCTTTCTCCGCACCCGAGAAATTTGCTCGCACGATCGCTTTCAACGCCGTGCCGTTGTGCGGCTCGATCGTCGACGACGGCCGGTTCGAAACCGACGAAGAGCAAAAGCTGCGCAATGAATCGCGCAAGATCCTCGACATCCCGGGGCTCCTCGTGTCCGGCACGTGCGTCCGTATTCCGGTGTTCACGGGGCATTCCCTGTCGCTCAACCTCGAGTTCGCCGACCCCATCTCGGTCGAGCGCGCCTACGAACTGCTCGCCCATGCCCCCGGCGTCGAAGTCGCCGACATCCCGAACCCACTGCAAGCTGCAGGTGCCGACCCAAGTTTCGTTGGCCGCATCCGTGCCGACGAGGGCGCCCCCCACGGCAGAGGCCTCGCCCTGTTCGTCAGCAACGACAACCTGCGCAAGGGAGCGGCCCTCAACGCCCTCCAAATCGCGGAATTGATCCAGTCGGCCCAATAGCAACATATGTCTCAAAACCGGTTGACCGAGGGCGGAATCAACCAGGGGTTCTTTGAGTGGGTGTTCGACGCGTTCGAAGGGATGGCGTCAGCCGTTGACGGTGAGCTACACTCGACTTCGCACGGGCGCGGACTCAAGGTCTGGTACGACGTCGCGAAGAAAGAGCATTACGAAGCGCAACTGATCCGCGCCAACACATCGGGTGACATTGGGCTCGAGATCGGCTTTCACGCCGAGTATTCGAAGGACGACGAGAACCAGGTCGTGCTCGACAAGCTGCTCGTTCACGAGAAGCTCTGGCGCAATGAACTTGGCGACGCAGCTGTTGCCGGCATGTTCCTCGGCGCCGATCGTTGGCGCCGCATCTCAGAAATCTGGGACGCTCCCGACCCCGACGACCCCGAGTCGACATTCGAGATCGCAGCCCGACTCGCCGAGTACGTGATGACCATCGAACCGCTGCGCCGCAGCTGAGCTC
>JBLIMF010000145.1:0-6771 GCA_047638615.1 Gammaproteobacteria bacterium | reverse complement strand
GGTCGACACTCCCGACGGGCTGTTCGACCTTCTCGACAAATGACGACAGCACTCCGGATTGACGTCTTCTCGCTGTTCCCGAAGCTCGTCGATGACTTCTGCGCCGAGAGCCTGCTCGGCAAGGCACAGGAGCGGAACCTGCTTGATCTGCGCACGCATGACATTCGCGAGCAAACGAGCGATGTTCACGGCACGGTGGACGATAGCCCCTTCGGTGGTGGCGCCGGCATGGTGATGAAGGCCGAGCCAATTTTCGACGCTGTCGATGCCGCTAAACCACTTCGTCCGCTGTTGCTACTGGGCCCCGGTGGACGCCGATTTGATCAGGCGATGGCGTTCGAACTCGCCCAACTTGCCGAGTCTTCGGGTGGGTTCAGCCTGCTCTGTGGCCGGTATGAGGGCGTCGACCATCGTGTTCGGCAGCATCTTTGCGACGGCGAGGTCAGCATCGGCGACGTGGTCCTTAGCGGGGGAGAAGTTGCTGCATGCCTCATCATTGAGGCGGTCACGCGGCTGCGCGACGGAGCGATGGGTAACGCTGCGAGCCCGATCACCGAGAGCTTCGGTGAGTCGGGATTACTCGAAGAACCCCAGTTCACAAGGCCTGCGGAGTTCCGCGACTGGGGCGTGCCAGACATCCTGCGCAGTGGGAATCATGCCAAGATCGAACAGTGGCGCCGGGCACAGCGACTCCACCGCACGCTGCGCGACCGCCCTGACCTGGTGGAAGCCAAACTGTCGGCTGCCGACCAAAAATTGTTGGACACGTTCCCGGCTGTCCCATATTCCTGATTCGCCCGTATCATTTGCTGGCCTTGTCAGCGCGGGTCCGCTCTGACATCACACTCTCGACTCGATTCACTTGGACGTAACGCTATGAAAGCCACCGACATCATCGACAACGATTCGCTCCGGACTGACATTCCGGATTTTCAGGCCGGTGACGAGCTTAAAGTCCACGTCCGTGTCGTTGAGGGTGGCAAAGAGCGCATCCAGGTCTTCCAGGGTGACGTGATTGCCATCCAGGGCGGCGGCCTGCAGGAGACCTACACGGTCCGCAAGCTCAGCTATGGCGTCGGAGTCGAGCGCACCTTCCCGATGCATGCTCCGACCGTCTCGAAGATCGAAGTCGTGAAGCGCGGCGATGTTCGTCGTGCGAAGCTGTACTACCTTCGGGATCGCAAGGGCAAGGCTGCCAAGATTCGCGAGAAGCGCACCTTCTGATGTGCCGGCCGGCGTCGTGTCGGCCACCAACTCGAACTTCCGCTTGAAGCGGATGTTCTCCTCGGGCTAATCGCCCCAGCAAACACCTACTGCTGGAGGAGCGCGCCCATGGACGCACCCGAGTCATCACACCAACCTGATCTGCGGAATCGTTCCCGAGGCCAGTGGGGCGAGAACCTTGCGGCTCGCCACTACACGCAGCTCGGTTGTCGAGTGCTCGATCGCAATTGGCGATCATCGACGGGCGAACTCGATCTCATCGTGCTCGACGGCGATCTGCACGTTTTCTGCGAGGTGAAGACTCGGGCTTCTGACCTGTTCGGGCCAGCTGCTGCCGCAGTGACCGTGGCCAAACAACGTCGCATTCGTCAGCTCGGCGTCGAATGGCTGCGAGCCCATGACCTCGGCCACATGCCCGTTCGTTTCGACGTCGCCGCAGTCACCGGCAATCGCCTTGAACTCATAACGAACGCGTTCTAATGGGCCACCGTGTGGCTCCGGCTGGGGAAGTCGCTGCTAGCCAAAAAATGCCCAGCCGAGCAGGCCAACGGCCACCGCGAGGCACACGCCGACGAGGGCGTAATCGAACGGCTTGGCGTTGTACGGGCGGTTCGGGTCGAATCCCACGCCTGCAGTATTGCGGCGCCAGTCGCCGAACCGCGCGGCCGCAACGGTCTGCGTCAGTGGGAAGCCGAGTTTGGTCGACAGCGCGTTCGACCCGGCGTTGTCTGCACCGCACCGACTACAGGACAGCATGTGAACCTGCACGGTCGTTGGCCGGGACCAAGGTCGCGCCGGGGGCCAGGCAGCGATCCGGCTCAGCTTCGAGTGGGCCCATCACGCCGTTCAAGAATTCCTGGGCGTTGGGGCTGATCTGCGTGCTCATCACAGGGAAAAGAGTCCGGCCGCGCGCTCTGTCTCACGGACGTTGCCGGCCTTCAGCCTCAGCGCGCGGGCCAAGCGGAGCATGGTGTGACGGATACACCACAGGGGGATCACACATTCACAACCGGTGGTTCCGTATCATTTGACCCTTCGTGGCCCGAGGAGACAGGCGGGCAGGAATCCCCCCCCACCCCCAAGTTTTCTCCAGGAGCTGCACTTTGACCACTACGACTCTCGAAAAACCGTCGCGCGCCAGCAAGCGCAGTCGCTTCCATGACGCATGGCTTTCCAACCCTAAAGCCGACCTGCTGTCCGGCCTTGTCGTGGCACTTGCCTTGATCCCTGAGGCAATCTCGTTCTCGATCATCGCTGGCGTCGACCCCAAGGTGGGGCTCTACGCATCTTTCTCGATCGCCATCATTATCTCGATGGTCGGTGGGCGCGCCGGCATGATTTCGGCTGCCACTGGCGCCATGGCGCTCGTCATTGTCCCACTCGTTGACGACTACGGCGTGCAGTACCTGTTCGCCGCAACGGTTCTCGCCGGCGTACTGCAGGTTGTCTTCGGCTGGCTCGGGGTCGGCAACCTGATGCGATTTGTGCCGCGCACCGTGATGCTTGGCTTCGTCAATGCCTTGGCAATCCTGATCTTTCTCGCCCAAATCCCGCACATCATCCTCGAAGACGGTGACAAGGATCAGATCCCGTTGAACATCGCGTTCATCATCGCTGGCCTTGCAATCATCTACGGCTTGCCCCGTATCACCAAGCTGGTGCCGTCGCCGCTCGTGGCAATCAGCGTCCTCGCTGCAGGCGCCATCTATTTCGACTGGTCATTGCCGACCGTCGGCGACATGGGCGCGCTGCCCGACGCGCTGCCTGGCTTCGGCCTGCCCGACATTCCCTACACCTGGGAAACGCTCAGTATCATTTTCCCGTTCTCCCTGACGCTGACGTTTGTCGGGCTCCTCGAATCGCTGCTGACAGCGCAGCTGCTCGACGACCTGACCGACACCGACTCCGACAAGAACCAGGAGTCTCGCGGCCAGGGCATCGCCAATGTCTTCACCGGTTTCTTCGGCGGCATGGCCGGCTGCGCCATGATCGGCCAATCGATGATTAACTACCGCTCGGGCGGTCGTACCCGACTGTCGACGCTTGCTTCTGGTGTGTTCCTGCTGATCTTGATCTTGGTGCTCGGCGACCTCGTTGCGCAGATCCCGATGGCTGCCCTTGTCTCGGTCATGATCATGGTTGCGATTGGCACGTTCAACTGGAAGAGCATCATGCCAAAGACGACGCAGTCGATGCCGAAATCTGAGACCGTCGTCATGGCGGGCACGGTCATTGTCGTTGTCGTCACTCACAACCTCGCGTATGGCGTCGCTGCCGGTGTCCTGCTGTCGGCGGTCGTCTTCGTCCGCAAGGTAAGTCACGTTGTCAACGTCACCAGCGTGCTCGACCCCGACAACCATGAGCGTCTTTACGCGGTCAGCGGTCAGCTGTTTTTTGCTTCGACGAACGACCTCGTGCACCAGTTTGATTATGACGCAGTCAAGGTCAACCGGGTGGAGATCGACTGCACTGACGCCCGCATTTGGGATACATCAGCGGTTGTCGCCTTGAATGCAGTGGTGGCCAAGTTTTCCGAACGCGGGATCGAAGCACATCTGGTCGGGATGAACCCTCACGCCGCAGAATTGCATACGCGGACCAAGGAAATCGTCTCCTCAGATCACTGACCGTGCGGCTGCCAGGGTGCGCGAGGGGTGCAGCGCGATCTCGGCATTGCGGTGTGTGATCCTCCAGGTGACACGATCGAGATCGTTGCAGTTCGTAAGGTAGGGGCTGTGTTGAGTCGGTTGGTGCGATGCACCCTCGTCATAGGTGCGCTGGTGATATTCCTCGCCTCGCCGAGCGCAGTTGCGGCACCACCGCTGCCCGAGCAGCCGACCCAAGCAGACGTTGGCGCCGTCCTTATCCCTCTTCCTCCGGGTTGCAGCGCGCCGGAACCAGCCGATGTGGCATTCGTGGGCACGGCGGTGGCCAAGGACTTCGAGAAGGTGCGTTTCGAAATTGTCCAGTTGCGTGCTGGTTCGGCGAGCGGCTTTGCGATTGACGGCCTGATCGACGTGCTGTATCTCGACGAAGCGAAGTTCTTCGATATCGATGAGGACTACCTCGTCGGAGCGCGATTCAATCCCGAGTTGGGTGCACTGTTCTCGAACGTACGACCGCCGGAGCCGCTCTTTGGTGGCAACGACGTGATCGGCTTGAACGACACCGACATCGACTGTCCGGTGATTGACGACCCGGTGCGCACGCTGCTACCGGGCGGCGAGAGTGTCGATTCCGGTGTCGTTACACCACTGTTTCGTGACAAGCGGCTGTTGCTCGCAACTATCGGAGTGCCGATTGTGGTCGCATTTGCGGTCGTCATCGGTCTGGTTGTGCTCCGTAATATGTGGGGTTTGGTCATCAGGAGTATCTTCGAGCTCGGCCGTGCCGCAGTGACGCCGGCTCCGGACCACACGTCGGTTCGAGTACGCAAGCATCGCACCGACGTCGCAGACGAATAGCTGTGGGCCACCCGCGCACCAGGCGGTGCATGTCACAAACTCTGTGACAGGCAGTGTGTACCTTCACAGATGTGATCGAATCGGTACAAGCAGTTGCCTATGGGCGTGCGGCGTCGGAGACGTTGGCGGGCGCAGTCAGCAGCGCCAAGGCGTCTGGTCAACTCATGCCGGTCACGGTCGTCGTGCCATCCAACTTTGTCGGCCTGTCGGCACGACGGTTACTCGGGTCGGGAGCCCTCGAAAGTGGGGGTCAACGAGGCGTGGCGAACGTCTCGTTCGTGACACCATTCCGGCTCGCCGAAATGGTGGCGGCCGACCTGCCGCTCGAGCAGCACCCGATCACCAACCCGGTGCTTGGCGCAGCGGTTCGTCAGGTGCTTGCCGAGGATCCTGACGTGTACCGGCCCGTCGCCCAGCACGAATCCACCGAGGCCGCACTCGTTGCGCTCTTCGCCGAACTGTCGAATGTCGACGAAGCCGGCCTCGAGTCGATCTCTGAGGATGGCTCGACCGCAGCGCTGCTTGCAGTCAAGTTCTACCGCCGCATCGCAGCACAGCTCGAAGGGTTCCACACCGAACACGATCTGGCAACGGCCGCCGCCGATCGGCCTGATCTGGCCGATCGACTCAGCTCGTTCGGTCACCTCATCTGGTACCTCCCCGCCCCTGTCACCCCGGCAATCGGCCGATTCATCGGCGAGGCATTACGTGCCGCATATTCATCGTCGGTCATCGTCGGGATCTCGGGCGCAGAGCGAGCCGACGAGCCGACCTGGCGAGCCTGCGAAGCCGCACTCGTCGAACGCCAGGCTTCGTCTGTGCCCATCGGCTGTGGCGACTCGATCGTCTCGGTCACCGATGCGGCCGAGGAGATCCGGGAAGTGTGCAGCCGCGTCATCGGGCTCGTGAACGATGGGGTGCGGCTCGACCGCATCGGCGTGTTCTTCCCCGCGCCCGACCCGTACGTGCGGATCATCGAGCAGCAGTTTGGTGCTGCGGGGATTCCAATGAACGGCCCTGACCCGCAACGGCTTGCCGACTCGGTCGCTGGTCGAACGCTGCTTGGCGGGTTGGCACTGGCAGAACAGCGCTGGCGGCGTGACCGAGTGATGTCGGTCATCAGCGGCGGCCCGCTCCGCTTCGACGGAACGTCGGTACGGCCTGGCGACTGGGACGAGCTCTCGCGAGATGCCGGCGTGGTGATCGATCACGCCGACTGGCGGCGCAAGATCGAATACGACGAACAGCGCACGGCAGAGCGGATCACCAAGCTCGAAGGTAGCCAACAGTCTGACTCTGTCGCGTATCAGCTGCAGCGGCTACGCGATCGAGTTGTCGACGGGCGACAGTTGATGGCGTTCGTCGACGGGCTGCACGACATGGTTCAAGCCGTTGAGCAGTCCGACACGTGGCCGACCAAGTGCGCTGCGGCCGCTGCGCTCCTGCAGTCGCTGCTCGGCGGAGAGCGCCAACACACATCGTGGCCAGATCACGAACAGGAGTCGTTTTCGCGGGTCGAGGATGCGCTGGTGCGTCTGGCTGCTCTTGACGACATAGAGCCAAGGCCGAGCCACGGAGTGTTCCAACGCGCCCTGCGCACCGAACTCGATGTTGCCCGAGGGCGCCACGGCAGCTTCGGGCACGGTGTCGTCTTCGGGCCAATCGGCACGGCAATTGGTCTCGACCTCGATGCTGTGTTCGTGGTGGGCTGTTCCGAGGGGCTGCTGCCGATGCCGCGTCGCGACGACGCAATCCTGCCCGACGCAGTCCGAATCAAATCGCTTGATCAGCTGGAGTCGAGGGCCGAACGGCTCCATCACCAGCACCGTGCGTTCCTTGCTGTGCTCGCGGCAGCGCCCGCCGGGCGCCGCGTCTTGTCCTTCCCTCGCGGCGACCTGCGTTCCAATCGGCGAGCTTTGCCATCTCGCTGGCTTCTTGATACGGCATCAGCGCTGGCCGGCCGAGTCGTTTACGCCACTGATTTCGACGAACTTGAAGTCGTCGACATGGTGGGGTCGTTTGCCTCGGGCATCACGGCGGCCACGCATGCCAGCTCACTCGATGAGCGCGACCTTGTTGCGGT
>JBLIMF010000144.1:0-6846 GCA_047638615.1 Gammaproteobacteria bacterium | reverse complement strand
TGCGGGCCAAGCACTTCCCACAATCGACGATGGTTGCCCTCACCAAGCAGATGGAGATCAAGCTCGCCAATGGGGGACGGCGGCGACCTTGTTGAACCGTTGGTCGAATCAGCAGGGGGCACAGAGTCAATCGGTGGCATCAACCCCCAGAGTAGAGTGCGCGGCTGTGCGTGTGTTGTTGTTGTCCTGGGACTTTCCACCAAAAGAGACGGGCGGCACAGCCGCGCACGTCGATGGGCTCAGTCGTGCGCTCGCAGCAAACGGGCATGACGTGGTCGTCATGACCACCACACATCCCGGCACCGGCCGCGTGACCGACGCTGCTGGGTCGGTCCGTGTCGTACGTGGCGATGCCGACTTGCCATGGCTGTCGAAGACCGATCCCATCGCACGGACCGC
Source organism: Gammaproteobacteria bacterium (assembly GCA_047638615.1). Classification (GTDB taxonomy): domain Bacteria; phylum Actinomycetota; class Acidimicrobiia; order Acidimicrobiales; family Ilumatobacteraceae; genus Ilumatobacter_A. The sequence goes on along the minus strand of JBLIMF010000144.1, from coordinate 6,447 downwards.
TTCAGCAAATCACACCTTCGCGAAACTCGGATTCAGCCTTCCCGACCTGTTCGACGGCTGGGAACCGGACGTGGTCCACGGCCACGACTGGCGAATGGGCTGGTCGGCCGATGCATTGTCGGCACGGTTCGATGTGCCATTCATTCTGACAATGCACGGCACCGAGCGAGTCCGCCACGGCGGCCAACTCCCACCAGGCGTGCCGAGTGACATCAACTCGATCGAATGGTGGCTCGCCTTCCAGGCCGATCGGCTGATCTCACCCACCCGGTTCATGGCGGACCAGCTCATCTCAAGCTTCGAGCTGCCACCCGAGATCGTCGCCCGCGTCCCCAACGGCATCGATCCCAACTTGTGGCTGGTCGAGGGTGACACCCCAGTGGAACGCGAACAGATGGTGCTGTCGTGGGGCCGTGTCCAGTTCGAGAAGGGCTTTCAGGTGCTTGCCCGCTCGATGACGAGTGTTCGAGCACGAGTCCCCGGCGTGCAGTGCACGATTGCCGGACGAGGCAGCTATCTCCCGGAGCTCCAGGCACAAATCGACGTCGAAGGCGTCAGCGATTGCGTCCACGTCACCGGCTTTTTGGACGACACCGAGCTCCGCCACCTCACCCAGCGCGCCGGTTGCGTCGTGATCCCGTCGCTCTACGAGCCGTTCGGCCTCGTCGCACTCGAGGCACTTGCGGCGGGCGCCCCGCTCGTCGTGGCGCGGACAGGTGGCCTCGCCGAAATGATCGAAGGAACCGATGCCGGCCTTACGTTCGAGCCGGGACGGCCGGACGACCTCGCAAACTGCATCGAACGGGTGCTGACCGATCAGTTTCTCGCCAACGAAATGGCTCGCAACGCACGCCAACTCATCGAGCAAAACTATTCGTGGGATGCGATCGCCACGGCTACCGCACGCGTGTACTCGACATCGATTCACGCCCGTCAGCGTTGACTTTCGGGCCATTCGGCGCCATTGCCTCACAGGAAGGAGCCGGTACCGGATCGGACATTTTCGGTCACCTCAAACACAGTCGGTCACAGGTCGTTAACCTCGCTCGGGTGCGTCCGCTCCATCAGTTCAACGTTGTCAGCGAGATCCCTGAATCGCTCGCCGGCATCACCGACCTTGCCGCCAATCTCCACTGGGCGTGGGATCGTGAACTCGCCCACGTGTTCGATCGGCTCGATGGCAGCAAGCCCGGCTCATGGCGACGTACCGGTCAACACCCGGTCGATCTGGTTCGCCGGACATCACCAACGTGTTGGGCCGGACTTGCAGATGATGCAGACTTCGTCTCCCGCGTCGGGGCCGCTTGCGAGCGTCTCCAGCAAGCCGTCAGCGGGCCGTCATGGTTCGGTGATCGCAGCGCAGCTTCCGAGGGTTCGCGGCTGCAATCTGTTGCGTACTTTTCCCCCGAGTTCGGCATCACCGAGGCCCTGCCCCAGTACTCCGGCGGTCTCGGCATTTTGGCCGGCGATCACCTGAAGGCGTCGTCCGATCTCGGCGTGCCACTGATCGGCGTCGGCCTTCTGTACGCCGAGGGATACTTTCACCAGCAGCTGAACAGTGACGGCTGGCAAGAGGAGCGCAACGAACGAATCAACCCTGCCGCACACGGCGTCCGCCCGACCGGGCTCACGATCGAAGTTGAGCTCGCCGGCACAACTGCTGTCGTTGCTATCTGGCGCGTTGATGTCGGTCGGATTCCGCTCTACCTGCTCGATACCAATCTGCCCGAGAACACGCCGGATGTCATTGCAGTGACCGACCGCCTGTACGGCGGCGACGAGCAGCACCGGCTGCGCCAAGAGATCATTCTCGGCATCGGCGGCGTCCGAGCGTTGCGCGCGCTTGGCCTCGCTCCGCAGGTGTTCCACAGCAACGAGGGCCACGCCGGGTTCCTCGGTCTTGAGCGGCTCCGCGAGTTCACCGAGGCCGGGCTCACCTTCGTCGAGGCGATCGAAGCGGTACGGGCCGGCGGCGTGTTCACCACTCACACCCCAGTCCCCGCTGGCATCGACCGCTTTCCTCGGCATCTGTTTGAGTCCTACTTCGCTGACTTTGCGACGTCGTGCGGGGTGACCTTCGACGAGCTCATCGCGCTCGGGCAGCGCGCTGACGAGCCCGACGGCAAGTTCAACATGGCAGTCATGGGGCTTCGCCTCGCTGCCCGCTCAAACGGCGTCGCAAAGCTGCACGGCGAGGTCGCACGTGAAATGTTCGGCGGAATGTGGCCCGACCTCCCGAGCAACGAGACGCCCATTGGCCACATCACGAACGGCGTCCACGCCCGGACATGGGTCAGCGACCGAACCGACGAACTGTTGACCGGCGCGCTCGGTGACGATTGGCATTTGGCGGGCGCCGACGCCTGGGCCCGTGTTCGCAACATCGACCAGGCCGACATCTGGGCCATGCGCAACGTTGGCCGCCAAGAACTCGTCGACCTCGTGCGTGATCGGCTTGGGCACGACCTACTCGATCCAAACGTCCTCACGATCGGGTTTGCTCGTCGCTTCGCCACCTACAAACGAGCCAACCTCCTGCTGGGCCAGATCGATCGGCTGCGAACACTCTTGCTCGATGCCGACCGACCCGTGCAGTTTGTCTTCGCCGGGAAGGCCCACCCGGCCGACCATCCCGGCAAGGGCCTGATCCAGCAGATTGCCAAGCTCGCTGCCGACGCCGACGTGCGCCACCGCTTCGTGTTCATCCCCGATTACGACATCGGCATCGCCCGCACGATGTACCACGGCTGCGACGTGTGGCTCAACACCCCTCGCCGCCCGTTCGAGGCCTGTGGCACCAGTGGCGAGAAAGCCACGCTCAACGGTGTACTGAACTGCTCGATTCTCGATGGCTGGTGGGCAGAGATGTCCGACGGCAGCAACGGATTCGACATCCCGTCATTCGACGACGACCACGACCTCGCCCGACGCGACCTCCGCGAAGCATCGGCCACATTCGACGTGATCGAGCAGCAGATCGTTCCGCTGTTCTACGACCGCACTCACGACGCCATCCCCAGCGGCTGGATCGAACTCGTCCAGAACAACTGGGAGACACTGGGGTGGAACGTCGTGGCAGCACGCATGGTCCGCGACTACGTCACGACCCTGTACGAGCCGGCGGCGGCATCGTCGGACCTGCGCCTCGCTGATGGCGCCGCTGCTGCCCGCGAGTTATCGGCGTGGAAGGCTGGCGTGGCTTCGGCCTGGCCATCCGTTTCGGTCGCACTGCTCGACGACGGATCCGAGGTCGCCGACGGCATCAGCGGGGCCACGCGTTCCGTTCGCGTCCGCGTCGACCCCGGCAAGCTGCGCGCCGCCGAGCTGGCCGTCCAGGTCATGCACGGCCCGCTCGCCAGCGACGGCACCTTCGACCAGAACCGCACCGAGGCAGTCAACCTCGAGCCCGTCGGTGATGGCATCTACGCAGGCGACTACACACCAGGCGATGCCGGCCCCTGGGGCCTCAGCGCACGAGTCCTGCCGACTCACCACGCACTCAGTTCGATCTTCGACACCGGCCTCGTCGCTTACGGATAATGCGCCTGGCAGCGAGCTCCGCTCAACCAATCGACAGCTCTCTGAACCCGCTGTCTGGCTAGCCTGCGCCGGTGCAATCGTTGATTTCGGAGGAACCGACCCAACCGGTTGTTCCGCCGTCGCCGCTCGTGCTGCTGTTCGCCTTCGGCGGGCTGCTAGCGGCCCTGGCTGCCGGCTACGGCGTGCTGTTCACAATCGTCGCTGACTTTCGTGACGAATACGGCATTAGCGAGACCGCCATCGGTTTCGTGATCGGCCTCGGCTTTATCGCCGGATTCCTGTCGCAGATCGCCATCGCACCGCTGGCCGACCGCGGCCACGCTAAGAAGCTCGTCCTCATCGGCGTGCTCGTCAACGTCGCCGGACTGCTCATCATGGCGTTCAGCACAACGCTCACACCCATTTTGATCGGTCGGTTCATCTCCGGTATTGGTATCGGAGCGGCGAGCCCGGCTGTCAAACGCATCGTGATCCTCGCCGATCCCGACAACCTCGGCCAGAACATGGGCCGCCTCCTCGCAGCCGACGTCTTCGGCTTCGCCGCCGGACCAGCCATCTCAGCGATTCTGGTCGGCCCGTTCGGTATTCCCGCACCGTTCATCGTGGTCGCGGCGATCACACTGATCGTGCTGCCGATCGTCGCGCGAGTCCCGGTGGAAGAGTCGACCGGGGCTTCCGAGCGCCGTTTCGCCCTCGACCTGCTCAAGATTCGACCGTTCGCCGGCGCCGCCATGCTCGGTGCCGTCGCGTTCGCAATGATCGGCGCCTTCGACGCGCTGTGGGACGTGGTGCACAAAGACCTCGGCACCACCGACTGGATCGCGAACCTCGGCATCACCCTGTTCGGCCTGCCACTGATCTTCCTCGGCCCGCCCGGGGGACGACTCGCTCAGACCTTCGGTCCATTCAAACTCAGCTCGATTGGTCTGTTGTTCGCGTCTGGGATTATGTGCCTGTACGGGTTCCTGCCAAGCGGCGGGCTGATCTTCACCGTTGCAATGGTGCACGCCGTCTCCGATGGCCTCACCCTCTCTTCGGCCGGAGTCGCTGTTGGCATGGTGATTCCGGCCGATCGTCAGGCCGGCGCGCACGGTGTGGTCGGCGCAGCCCAGGCGGTCTCAGCCGGAGTCATGGCCGTCGTGACCGGCGCTTTGTACGAGGCGTATGGCCAGGCCACGGCCTATGTGGCGGCGGCCGCTGTAATGCTGGTGATGACCCTGGCCGGCCTCTGGCTCGCCCGATCAGCATGGGACATCAGACGGCCGATTGGCTCAGCGGTCAACAGCTGACCCGTGAACTCACCTCCCTGTGAACTCCGCTTTGCCGGGGCCGTTCTCAAGGAAGCTCTTGACACCGATCTGGCTGTCTTCGGTCCGGAACACTTCGACAAACGCATCAAGTTCGACCTGCAGACCTGCTGCGAGTGACGTCGAGAGGCCTTCGTCGATAGCCCGCTTGCAGATACCCTGGCCAGTGAGCGCACCCTTGGCGAGGGTGGCGCCGAGTTCGAGCGAGCGCTCCATCAGGGATTCGGGTGCAACAACCTCGTCGGCGAGGCCGATCCGATGGGCTTCTTCGGCCTTGACCATTCGACCGGTCAGGCAAATTTCTTTGGCCTTTGACGGACCGACCACACGAGCGAGCCGCTGTGTGCCGCCACCGCCGGGAATGATGCCGAGCAAGATCTCGGGCTGGCCGAACACCGCGCGCTCCGACGCGATTCGGTAGTCACACGCCAAGGCCAGTTCGCAGCCACCACCAAGTGCATAGCCGCTGACCGAAGCAATCACGAGGCAGGGCAGTGCGGCGAGCCGGTTGAACGCTGCATGGATCTGTGGGCCGATCGTCTTGGCTTCTTCCGGGCCGCCGAACTCTGAGATTTCGGCGCCAGCAGCAAAGATTCGGTCACCACCGCTGACAATCAGCGCAGCGGGTGGGGCGTCAGTCAATTCTTGTGCCGCTGCACCGATCTCGGCGACGAGCGCCCCGGAGAGGGCGTTGACCTTGCCGTTGGAAAGGGTGAGGACAGCGACACCGTTGTCGAGCCGTTCGAGAATCAGGAGTTCGTAAGCCATGACCGGAACCTACGAGGTCGCGTGGCCGCAGTGAGCACCGAGAACAACAAGCCCGCGTTTGCCACTCGTTTGCAGCTGATCTGCAACTGCCAGCAATTCGACGCAAGCGTGCTGATGTCAGCCGCTGCTGACGTCGACGACAACCTTGACTGCTCCGGCGCTGCGGTCTGCATCCGCCGTCAACGCACGGGCGGCATCGCCGAGTTCGAAGCGATGGCTGATCAACACGTCGGGAAGGCCGGGGAGTCGACCAAGCACCTCGGCCGCGATGTCGGTTTCGCGAGGTCCATCGTGGTGACCCCAGTAGAGCGCCGTGCGGAGTTTCACTTCCTTCAAGCCGAGCGCCAGGCCGGGCAGGTTGGCATCATTCCAACAAACCCCCGGCACGAGGACTGTCCCCGCCGAGCACATGTGTTGACGCCGCTCCCGCAGGCCACTCAATCGCCGCAGAAGGCCATCGGTTGGATCGCAACCAGGCGCTCTTCATACATGGCCGAGATCTCATGATTAAGGGTGACGCCGCTCGGGCCCATATCGATGACATGGAGGTCCGACCCACAGATACCAACCGAGACCGGTTGCACGGTGACGGGGTCCGCAATCCCGGCTGCTTGGGGCCGGGCACATCGACGACGGACACACCCCCGGACGTTGCACGCGCGGCTTTCATGGTGCCATCGGCTCAGGCGTCGACGGCTGCGAGCATTTCGTCGGCGGCGGTCCAAGGGTCCGTTGTCCGCGCGACGACTTCATCGGTCAGTTCGTCCCAGCGGTCGCCGGTGCAGATTTCACGAGCTCGCCGTCCGAGGCGGTGGGCGATGATCTCGCGGAG
>JBLIMF010000143.1:0-6909 GCA_047638615.1 Gammaproteobacteria bacterium | reverse complement strand
GGTTCGGCTCGTGGACGGCATCAGCCGAGGCTGCCGACTACGACGATCCGCGGATTCACGAACTGCACACCTGGCTCAACGAGCGTTTGCCTGAGCAAGGCCCAGCACGAGTCGTGCACGGCGACTATGGGATGCACAACTCGATGGTCGGCGAGGACGGCTCGATGGTTGCTGTGCTCGACTGGGAAATCGCAACACTCGGCGACCCGATGGCGGACTTCGCCTACGCCCTTAATGCCTGGGCCGAATCGACCGATCCTGTGGCGGTCGAAGCCGATGCCGCCACTGCGCTGCCAGGCTTCTGCAGCCGCGACGACCTGGTGCGGTACTACGCCGATCGCACCGGCGCTGACATGTCGAACCTCTCGTACTACCGGGCATTCAACGCGTTTAAGACCGCCTGTATCCTGCACGGCGTGTACGCCAGGTATCGGATGGGCCAGAAGAGCAGCGAGGGCGTCGATCTCGACGCCCTGTTCAATCGCATCAGCGCGTCGATCGAGTTGGCTGCAGCTCACGCAGCCGACGTCTGAGACCGTGCAGAATTCGACGGCCACGCCGATCAAGGCGGCCATCGATATCGGGACCAATTCGATGCACCTCGTCGTGGCCCGGCTCGCCGGCCACGGTGGGTTCGAAATGCTCACGAGTGAGAAGGAGACCGTCCGGCTCGGCCAGGGCGGCGGAGAAATGAAGCTCCTCGCACCAGATGCTATCGAACGTGGCATTGCGGCCTTGGGCCGGATGAAACAGGTGGCCACGAGCTTCGGTGACGTCGATCTCGCGGCTGTGGCGACGAGCGCCGTCCGTGAGGCATCGAATCGACACGAGTTCCTCGATCGGGCGCGAGACGAGGTCGGTATCGAGGTCGAAGTGATCAGTGGTTTCGAGGAAGCACGATTGATCCATCTCGGTGTACTCCAGGCGCTCCCGGTGTTCGAACAGCGAATTCTTCTGGTTGATATCGGCGGTGGAAGTACCGAATTCCTCGTGGGCGAGGGCGCTGATCCAATCGAGGCACGCAGTATGAAGCTTGGTGCAATCCGCCTGACCGAGCGGTTTTTCCCCGATGCCCTCGTCGATCACCGTGCACCGAACCATGGTGAGATCGAAGAGTGCAGGCATTACGTCCGAGCCGCGCTTGCCCCGGTCGGTCGCGAACTTGGCGGCCATCAGCCACAGGTCGCAGTCGGGAGTTCGGGAACCGCAACCACGATCGCAGCGATGGCAGTCGCTGCACGCGGTGACGATGTGCGTCAGATGAATGGTGTCGTGTTCTCGACCGACGAGCTCGCCGATGTCGCCGAACGGGTTCTCACGGCGTCAGATCGCCGCAAGGTCGATGGGCTTGACGATAAGCGTTCAGACATCATCTTGGGTGGGGTCATCTTGCTGCAGGAGGTGTTTTTAGCCTTCGATCTTCAGGCGATGACCATCTCAGAGTATGCACTTCGGGAGGGCGTACTGTTCGACCGGTTCGCGTCAGGTTCGGGTCGGGACCTGCACGATCTCCGACGCAGCAACCTCGTTCGACTCGCCCAGCAACTCGATCCGGACCCTGAGCACGCCGAACACACGGCTCGCCTTGCGACACAGCTGTTCGACCGGACGAAGTCGTTGCACGGCCTTGGTGATTCGGAACGAGAGCTACTCGACGCTGCAGCGATCGTGCACAACGTCGGCCTTTTCATCAGCCACTCGAGCCACCACAAGCACTCGTACTATGTGATTAGAAATAGCGAGCAGCTGACTGGGTTCACCGAGCACGAGGTCGAACTAATCGCCGTGCTCGCCCGCTATCACCGCAAGAGCCATCCGACCGAGAAGCACGAAGAGTTTGCTGCGCTCAACAAGGGCGACCAGCGGCTGGTCAGACAGCTCGCCGGAATGTTGCGTCTGGCGATTGGGCTGGATCGTCGTCACGCCGGCGTCGTCGAGTCGATGCGCGTGATCATCGCCGATGGAACGGTGCGTATCGAGCCGCTGGCGCCCGGTGCAGCGGATATCGACGGCGGTGTCGAACTCGAAATCTATGCGGCGCGTGAACGGTCACGTCTGTTTGCCGCAGCGTTCGACGTGACCGTTGAGGTCGATCTGTCAGCGCCCGACGCTGCCGGTCTCGAATCGAGCTGACGCCGCTCCTCTACTGCGGCCGGCGATTGAGGCCGGCGATTTCAATCGGCAACGTCGAGCCGTTCGTCGGCCCCGGGGATGGGTGGGTCGCCGGCGCCGGTGATCGACTGATCGATGTCGATGCTGTTGCCCGTGGTCATGCCTGACTGCTCCGACAGGAGGAAGACAATCATGTTGGCGACCTCCCACGGCTTGACGAGTCGACCCATCGGGCGGCCTGCTTCGGCGGCCTGGAGCCAGTCGTCAGAAGCGTTTTCTTCTGATAGCTGTACACGGTGTTCGGACTCGGTGTCCATCCAACCGGGGTTGACCTGATTGACACGGATGTCCTCTCGCATCAGCGAGTAGGCGAGGTTGCGCGTCATGACCGACAGTGCGCCCTTTGAGATGCTGTAAGCGGCGAGCCGCGGTTGGCCCCCATGACCAGATGTGGAGCCAACATTGACGATCGAGCCGGTCGCCCGGGTCTGCTGCATCAAGCGCGTTGCCGACTGGATCATGAAGTAGGGGGCCTTCACGTTGATTGCCATCATGCGATCGAAGTGGTCGGGCGTGTCGGACCAAATGGTCGACCGAGTTGTCAGCGCAGCCACGTTGACGAGGCCGTTGACGGTGCCAAATCGCTCGGCGCATGCATCGACGATTCGCTGGGGAGCAGCAGTGTCGCTCATATCGGCCTCGACGAAGATACTGGGTGTGCCGTTCTCGGTGAGCTCGTCGGCGAGCGAGGTGCCGCGTTCGGCTGACCGACCAGCCAGCACCAGGCCGGACGAGTCGCCGCGTTCCGCCAGCGTGCGGGCAACTTGCTCGCCGAGGCCCTGAGTTCCGCCATTGATAATCGTGACATTCATGCACCTGTTCTAGTGCGTGGGGCATTGCTCCGCGGGAGTCCGCCGATCGTTCGCCATACTTGACGCAATGGCCGACCCGAAGACTTCGAACGACTCTGCAGCTGGAACGACGAGCGACGAACGCCCGGTGGCTGCCAACTTCGTCCACGACCTCGCGGTCGGGCACACCGAACAAGGCACTTTTGGTGGCAGGGTCCTCACCCGATTTCCGCCTGAGCCAAATGGCTATCTGCACATCGGTCATGCCAAGGCAATCACCACCGACTTCGAGCTGGCACGCGAGTTCAACGGCGTCTGCAACCTGCGCTTTGACGACACCAACCCAGAGACAGAAGACACGAGCTTCGTCGACGGCATCATCGAAGATCTGGCATGGCTCGGTTACCCGCTTGACCGTGCACCGCTGTTCGCCAGCGACTACTTCGGACAGCTCGTTCGCTGGGCTGAACTGCTGATCGAGCGGGGCTTTGCCTACGTCGACGATCAAGACGGTGAGAACATTTCCGAGCAGCGTGGCGGCTACGGAAACCCTGGTGTCGAGAGCCCCTACCGTGACCGTTCGATCGCAGAAAACCTCGACCTCTTTGCTCGGATGCAGGCCGGTGAGTTCGGCGAAGGGGAGCGGGTACTGCGCGCCAAGATCGACATGCAGCACGACAACATGCAGATGCGCGATCCGATCATGTATCGCATCCGTGACGAGGCGCACCACCGCACCGGGACCACGTGGAAGATCTACCCCACATACGACTGGGCGCACGGCCAGAGCGATGCCATCGAAGGCGTCACACACTCGCTGTGCTCCCTCGAGTTCGATTCACATCGAGCGCTGTACGACTGGTATCTGGAACAGCTGCGGCTCCTCGATGAACTGCCGTTCGAGGTGCCACAGCAGTTTGAGTTCGCCCGCCTCGAACTCACCCACACCGTTACATCAAAGCGCAAGCTCGCCAAGCTCGTCGAAGATGGCGTGGTCGATGGCTGGGACGATCCGCGGCTGCCGACGTTGCGTGGTCTCAGGCGGCGTGGGTATCCGGCCGAGTCGATTCGCGACTTCTGCGCATTCATTGGAGTTGGCAAGACCAACAGTCGCCACGAAATCGAGCTGCTCGAATCGTTCATCCGCACCCGGCTGAACAAGACAGCGCAGCGCCGGATGGCCGTGCTTGATCCGCTGAAGGTCGTCATCACTAATTGGCCGACCGGTGCTGACGGAGCTCCCGTCATTGAAGAGGTTGAGCTGATTAACAATCCGGAGAACGCCGACGACGGTGTTCGGACCGCTCCGTTCTCAGGGACGCTGTACATCGAGCAAGATGACTTCAAGGCCGACCCGCCGCCGAAGTACTACCGCCTCACACCTGGCCGGGAAGTCCGTCTACGCGGTGGCTACTTCGTGACGGCCACGGGCTTCGAGAGCGATGCTGACGGCAACGTCACCGAAGTGCACGTCACGTATGACCCAGACACCAAGGGCGGCAATGCTCCCGACGGTCGCAAGGTCAAGTCGACCATGCACTGGGTGAGCGCGGCGCATGCTGTTGATGCCGACGTCGCCACGTATGAGCGGTTGTTCAGTGCCGAGATTCCCGGCGCGGAAACCGGAGATGTTTTCGACGATCTCGATCCGAACTCGATGACCGTCCTGCGCGGCTGCAAGCTCGAACCCGAGCTCGCGAACACCGCACCTGGCAATGTTGTCCAGTTCGAACGCCTCGGCTACTTCGCAGCTGATCCCCATACCCCGCTGCTGTTCCATCGCACCGTCGGCCTCCGCGACGAATGGGCCAATATCCAAAAACGCAAGAAGTGAAACTGTCACACCGAGGTCTGACCTCGGTGTGACAGCGATGCGACAAGTCGCTAGCCCTGTTCGAGGTGGAGCAGTGCGTCGGCGGCCTCGGCGATGTGGCTGGTCCACTGGTCGGCGTTGCGTGGCTCGTCGATGGGGAGCACGACGAACTTGCTTGTGCCGACGTCGATGAACTGTTGAATCAACGCGGCAAGTGATTCCCAGGAATTGGGGACCAACTGAGTGACGTCATCGAGGTCGGGTCGACGCTTTGCGAGGAGCTTGAGCAGCACCTCTGGCACTTCTCCGAACGAGTACGGAATCAGAACGCCGTAATGATCGTCTTCGATCTCACGGTCATGCTCTGCAGCAACCCCTTCAATGACCGCACGTCCAGCAGCGGCGTCGGCTGGCGTGACGAACGACGGCAGCCAGCCATCGGCGACGCGACCGATTCGCTTGAGTTCAGACGGAGCAAAGCCGCCGAGCCAGACGTCCATTCGCTTCGGGGCAGGTAAGACACGGACGTTGTCGTAGTTGAAGTAGGTGCCCTCGTGGCTGAAGAACTCGCCGGTCCAACACTTCTTCATCACGTCGAGCGACTCGTTAAAGATCTTGGCCCGCTCGGTTCGTTCGACGCCGAAGGCCTGCTGCTCGATCGGGTCGACAGCACCGAGACCGAACGCGGGCAGTAGGCGCCCACCAGACATCCGACCGAGAGTCGCCAGCGCTTTGGCCAACACCACCGGGTTGCGGCCGGGGAGCACCATCACGGACATGCCGAACTTGAGGTTCGTTGTTCGACCGGCACCGTAGGCCATAGCGACCAACGGGTCGGGTGCCTCGCCACTGATCTTTTCCGACAGCCAGAGCGAATCGAAGGCGTGCGCCTCGAGTGCGTCGACGACGACGCCGTACGACTCGTCATGCAGGTTGGTGCGAGTTCCGAGGCCGTAGCCGATGCGAACTTTGAGGAGCTCGCTCATGCCTGGCGGGCGATTGTCTCGAGGATGTCAGCCAACGCAGCGGGCTTGCTGACGAAGGGCGAATGGTCGGTGTCGAGGTCGACGTGATTGGTGCACCTGGCTGCGAAGACCGTTTGGTGTTCAGGGTGGACCGCACGGTCCTGGAGACAACGAACATAGGTCGAAGTGATGGTGTCGCGAGGCGTGCCCGTGGCCTCTTCGGTCATGGTCGAGCCGGGTTGTGGTGACAGGCGGGGGAGCGCTGCTGCAACTGCCTCGGGCGAGCACGATCCGTAGATCGCCGCGGTGGCGAGCTCGGGGTCAAGCGTCGAAGTGTCGTTGTCGTGGAACTGCATCGCTGCGCCGAGGTCGACATCGTGGCGGTCGAGTGAGCGCAGGGCGCCCATCACTGACTCGCCAGCATCGAGTGCGAACGCCGCGACATAGACGAGATGCGCTAGGTCGGAGCGGCCTGCAGCTGCTTGTGTGATGACTGCGCCGCCGTAGCTGTGGCCAACGAGCACCGCATCGGTCAAATCAAGGTGATCGAGTGTTGCTGCGAGATGTGCTGCGTCATGGTGTAGGCCGCCGAGCGGTTCGAGCGATGTGCCATGACCAGGAAGATCGATTGCGTACGAGGGGATGCCCCGACGATCGAGTTCGGCTTGGAAGCTCGCCCAACACCACGCACCGTGCCAGGCTCCGTGAACGAGAACGACCGGGCGAGAAAATTCCATGAGCCAATGCTGGCACAGCCAGCCAACGGCAGGAGAGTTGCGGGCGCCCGACTCAGCTGTGCGAGAGCACGTTGACCGAAGGTGCTGCGCTGCGGCTCACTCGACCGGTCTGGACCCAGCTCATTGCGAAGGCCACGACGGCAACGGTTGCAATGATCGTCGTGTCAGACACGGTGCCGATCGATGCGAGTGTGATGGCTGCAAGTGCGGCCACGATGGACATCACGACGGCCAGTTTGACGGCTGCGATCCATGTGCGACGGCTGATTTCCATGTGCTCTTTCATACTTGTCCAGACGCCGGAGACACCTCGATCGCGCACTTAGTTGCACATTTGTCATTGGTCCGGTCAAATCGTCACGCGATCGCGCGAGGAGTCGTGACGACGTGTGACGAAGCGATGACGACGATGTCGCTGTTGCATGACCCAA
>JBLIMF010000142.1:0-6948 GCA_047638615.1 Gammaproteobacteria bacterium | reverse complement strand
ACTGCGACCGAAGAAGAAATCGCTACTTGGAACTTCCTCGACGAAGTCGGCTTTCGAGCCATTCGGGGCCTGGTTGGTCTCGATGAAGTCGAGATTGGCATCTCCGGCGCGGCACCGATCCCGGCCGAAATTCTTGGCTGGTTTCGTGCGATCGGCGTCCCACTGAGCGAGGGCTACGGCATGTCCGAGACCACCGCTGTGCTTTCCTGGTCGGCGGCTGCCAAGCCGGGCTACGTGGGTCGGCCTGCAACCGGCGTCGAAATGAAAATCGCCGAAGACGGCGAAGTTCTTGCTCGTGGCGGAAACATGTTCGAGGGCTACCTCGGGCTGCCAGAAAAGACCGCTGAATCGATTGACGACGAAGGCTGGGTGCACACCGGTGACATCGGCGTGATTGATGACGAGGGCTACCTCAAGATCGTCGACCGCAAGAAGGAACTGATCATCACCGCCGGCGGTAAGAACATCAGCCCGGCCAACCTCGAAGCAGCGCTCAAGATGATTCCGCTTGTCGGCCAGGCGTGTGCTGTTGGCGAGCAGAAGCCGTTCGTGACCGCTCTCCTCGTCCTCGACCCCGACGCTGCTGCTGCATGGGCCACCGAGCATGGACTCGAGGGCGACGCTGCCACGATGGGCGCGATGGCTCAGAACCCCGATGTGATCGCCGAAGTCGAAGCCGGCCTGATCGAAGCGATGTCCAGCTTCAACAACGCCGAAGCCGTCAAGAAGGTGAAGGTACTCGGCGCTGAATGGCTCCCTGACACCGACCTACTGACACCGACCTCGAAGCTCAAGCGTCGCGGCATTCTCAGCACCTTCGCCGCAGAGATCGACGCCCTGTACCAGAAGTGATCAGTTGATCAAGCGGTAACCGACGCCTCGAGCTGTGACGATCAGCTTGGGGTCGTCGGGGTGTTCTTCGACCTTTACACGGAGGCGTCGAACGTGCGCGTCGACAAGTCGCGAATCGCCGAGGTACTCGTACCCCCACACGCGCTCAAGAAGTTGATCGCGTGACAGCACGGCGCCCGCGTGATCGGCGAACTCGACGAGCAGGCGGAACTCGGTCTTCGTGAGACTGAGCTCCCTGCCGCCCCTCAAGACGATTCCCTGCTCGCGGCGCAACTCGATCTCGCCGAACAAGCTGGAGGCAGGAGTCGCCGTTGCGTCCTGAAGGTGAACACGACGAAGCAACGCACGAATGCGTGCGGCGAGCTCTTTTGGGACGACCGGCTTGGTGACATAGTCGTCGGCGCCCGCTTCGAGCCCGGCAACCATGTCAACCGTGTCGGTCTGCGCCGTGATGATGATGATCGGCACGATGCTTTTGACCCGCAAGGCGCGGCACACTTCGAAACCCGACATGTCGGGAAGCCGGAGGTCGAGCAAGATCAGATCAGCCGAATGTGCGTCGAATGCAACGAGACCTTCACCACCATTTGCGGCTTGGCGCACCGAGTAGCCCTCGTCTTCGAGAGCCAGCGACAGCGCAAGTCGAATCGCATCGTCGTCTTCGATGAACAGCAAGGATTCCATCGCCTCGGAGGGTACAACACCGGAGGTAGGCATCGCTTTTCTGCACTTTTCGTGCCGTCAATCTTTTTGTTACAGGAATCGCACAGGTCGCGAATTGGTCTGTCACACAGAGGGACAATATTAATACCTGTTCACGCTGCCCCGGTGAGACGCCTTCCTCCCCCTGGTGTCTCACCGGCAGCGTGTGAACACCCCGCCGACTGGTGCGGTGCGAACACCCCGCCGACTGGTGCCGTGTGGACACTCTTGCTGGCATGTCCTTCCTGCCTGGCTGACCTGTAACACTCTCACCTGTGGCTCGGCAACGATCTCTTCGCCTTCGCACCCGCGTCACACTCTTCTTCGCGTTCATTGCACTGTTCGCTGGATCGGTGTTGATCGGCGTCACCTACGGATTCGCGCGCAGCACCCTGCTCGCCCGTGAGAACACTGCGGCCCGCGACCAGACAATCATCCATGCTGACCTGATCCGACAGCAGCTCGAAGAGAACCCGCAGACAATCAACGTGTTCGTTGACAAGGAACTCCGATTTCGGATCGACGACGACGGTTTTGCGAACCTTGGCTCACTTGACGCCTCACGTCCGCGAGCTGGCACCGACACGCAGCGAAGGATCGACGACTACCCAGAAGTCATCGTCAGCGCCGTCGAACAACGTGGGAACGGTACGGCGTACGTCGGCATCGATGGCCAGAACTATGTGGTCGTCGGCGTCTACATCGGCGCATTCGACGTCGGCTATTACGAGGCATTTCCGCTCGGGGGCACCGAACGAACCCTTCGTGCAATCTTCACAGCCCTCTCACTCGGCGGCATCGGAACGCTCGTGCTGGCAACCCTGTTCGGCTTCTCGACCAGCCGTCGTCTCCTCCGTCCGCTGAGCCGCGTTGCTGATGCTGCCGAAGACATCGCGTCGGGCGGCCTCGACACTCGCCTTATCGAGGAATCCGATCCCGATCTCGATCGGCTGGCTCGGTCGTTCAACGATATGGCCGATGCCGTTCAGACTCGCATCGAACGTGAGGCTCACTTCGCGTCCGATGTCTCCCACGAGCTGCGTTCGCCCATTACGGCACTCACCGCCGCTGTCGAAGTGCTCGACGGTCGCCGCGAGGAAGTCCCTGAACGAACGCGTCAGGCACTCGACGTCGTCGTCAGTCAGGTGCGCCGATTCGACAGCATGGTGATCGACCTGCTCGAGCTGTCACGTCTTGATGCTGGCGCGACCGACCTGAATGTCGAGCGGCTCGATATCGTCGACCTGACCCGCCGAATCGCTGCCCGCTACGGCGCTGCTGACGTGCCGATCGAGGTTGCCATGAGGACCCGCAGCGAGGTCTCGATCGACAAGGTCCGCTACGAGCGTATTCTCGGCAACTTGATCGAGAACGCGTACAACCATGGCGGCGGCGCACTCTTGATCAAGCTGTCTCCGGTCGCCAATCATCGGATGCGTATAGCCGTCGAAGACAGCGGGCCAGGCGTCGCACGCGGCGAGCGAGAGCACATCTTCGGGCGGTTCGCCCGCGGCAGTGCCGCTCGCCATCGGATCGGTACAGGCCTCGGCCTGGCGTTGGTCGCTGAACACTGTGCCGCCATGGGTGGAGCTGCATGGGTCGAAGACCGTCTGGGCGGCGGCGCACGCTTCGTCGTCGAACTGCCGTCCGAGGTAGACGCATGACACATTCGAATCAACGACGCATCGCTGCAGCAGCACTGGTTCAGCTGCTCGTCATCGTCGCTGTTGCCTGCTCTGTTCCGACAGGTAATTCGACATTTCAGCCAATTGACGGCGACGAAATCCCCGGAGGCCTCAACGATTCGACGACAACCACCACGACCACCACGACCACCACGACGGTTCCCGTCACTCCGGAATCGACCATTGGATCGACGACAACCACCACGCAGGCTCCGTCAGAAGTCGTCGACCTCTACTTCATCTCTCGAGGACTACTTGCTGTCGTCGAGACGAAACTCGTCGCACGGCGCGATCTCAATCAGCTCGTTGTGGCACTGGAACAGGGTCCTCCACTCGGCAACGGCTTCAGCTCGTTCGTGCGCCGCGGCCTGATCGTCGGCCAGCCAACAGCCGAAGGTGGCGTACTCACGATCGATCTCGATGCCGACGTCTACGACCTGATCCTCGCCCGGCATCAGCGTCAAGCGATTGCCCAGATCGTTTGGACATTTCTCCAGAACAGCACTGCGATTGGCCAGGTGGCCTTCACCCTCGACGGCGAGCCGTTCCCCGTGCCGGCTGACGGCGGAGATCAGGAGCTCGCGGCAATCGACGACTTCGCATCGCTCAACCCTGGCTCCCCTCGCTCGTCTGTCGAGCAACCCGATCAGATCTCGATCGAGCCGACTACCGGGACAAGCCTGCCCGAGTAGGTCAGTAGCCGAGGCGCTGGACGCGTTCCGGCTTGCGTTGCCAGTCTTTGTCGACCTTGACGCGGAGTTCGAGGTACACGCCCTCGGGAAGCTGTTTGCGGGCGAGTTCGCCAGCACGCTTGAGGATCAATCCGCCCTTTCCAATGACCATGCCCTTCTGGCTGTCACGCTCAACAATGATGTTGACCCGGATGCGGGGCCATTCCCATTCGGCGACTTCGGTCGCAATCGAATACGGCAACTCATCACGGGTAACGGCGAGGAGTTGCTCGCGAACCAATTCGGCAACCCACTTCTCTTCAGGAAGGTCGGACACTTCATCGTTGGGGAAGTACTGGGGCCCCTCGGGCAGCGACGCGGCAAGATAGTCGACGAGCGGCCCGATGCCCTCGCCGTTCTTGGCCGACATTGGAAAGTACTCTTTCGCGCCGAGCGAGCTCGCCGCTTGAAGCATGCCAAGCACCTGTTGCGGCTTGGCCACGTCGGTCTTGTTGACAATCACGATTGCCTTGGACACATCAATCCGGTCGGACACCCAACGGTCGCCTTTGCCGAACGGCATCGTGGCGTCGAGCACCAGGCAGGTGACGTCGACGTCTTTGGTGCTTTCGATTGCGGTCGCGTTCACCCGCTCGCCAAGCGCCGTGACCGGCTTGTGGAGGCCAGGCGTGTCGACGAAGATCAATTGACTCGTCGGCCGAGTGAGCACACCCATGATGCGATGCCGGGTGGTTTGCGGCTTGTCGGAGACGATGCTGATCTTGCGCCCGCAGATTGCGTTCACCAGTGATGACTTGCCGACGTTTGGTCGACCGACAAAGGTCACGAACCCTGACGTGTAGCTCTCGCTGGCGTCAGTCGCTTCGTCGGTCACTTCGCCAGTGTGCCAGGCTCCAGTCAATGACGCGCATGGTCAATGGCCTCGACGAGATGCAGACCCTCGTCGGCGAACACCTCGGTTGGTCTCCTTACACCGAAATCACCCAGGAGCAAGTCCAGCAGTTCGCCCAAGCAACGGGTGATCGCCAGTGGATCCACATCGACGTCGAACGCGCCACGGCTGGCCCATTCGGCGCTGCCGAGATTCGCTTCCCCCGCCCGGTACCCGTCGGATCCAACGTTCGCCTTGGCGTCACGCTCGTGGCCGTCGACGACATCCCCAGCGGCGCTCAAGTCACCCAAGAGTTCGTTTTCGAATGCGAAGGCGCCGCAAAGCCATCATGCGTTGCGGAAGTGATTTTCCGTTACTCCGTCTGAGTGGACGCCAATGATCGACGCCTCACCCATCGACATTCCGCTCGCTGCAGTCCACGAAGCAATCGCGGCGACGCGTCCCGACGAGCACTGCCTCGTCTTCCGCGACCGGCGGTTTACCTGGCACCAGGTCACCGACCGCACAAGGCGGCTCGCCAACGCACTGCTTGACCGTGGCCTCGGCTGCCACACCGAACGCCCCGACCTCGCAAGGCATATCAGCGGACAAGATCACCTTGCGATCTACCTCCACAACGGCAACGAGTACTTGGAATCGATGTTGGGGGCGCTGAAGGCTCGCGTCTGCTCGCTCAACGTCAACTACCGGTATGTGGCCGAAGAACTGCTCTACCTCCTGACCGATGCACAAGCGACCGCCATCGTGGTCCACTCGCGATTCGCGCCGACGCTGGCAGAAGTGTTGCCGCAGCTGCCCCACCTCCGAGTGATCCTGCAGGTCGACGACGAGTCCGGAAATGGCCTCCTCCCAGGGGCTGTCTGGTACGAAGAAGCACTCGCGGCTGCGTCGCCCGAACGGCCGGACGTCGAGTGGAGCGGTGACGACTTGTACATGCTGTACACCGGTGGCACCACCGGGATGCCGAAAGGCGTCATGTGGCGCAACGGCGATGCCATGGTCGAGTGCTTCGGCGGTTCCCGCACAGCCGTGACCGTCGACGATTTCGTCGCCGAAGCGAACACCGGCTTACAGGCACTGCTTACTCCCCCGTTCATGCACGGCGCCGGGCATTGGATGAGTTTCCGCACGTGGCTCGGTGGCGGCACCGTCTTTGTGCAGTCGGTTCCGGAACGGCTCGACCCGATCGATGTGTGGTCACTGGTCGAGCACGAGCGCCTCAACTTCTTATTGATCGTCGGAGATGCCTTTGCTCGCCCGCTGCTCGACGAATTGGAATCTCCAAGTGGCCGCGAGAGGTACGACCTTTCGTCGCTGACCGTGATTCTCTCCGGCGGAGCTGCCCTATCAGCTCCGCTCAAGGCCGAATTTCTTCAGTATTTGCCGACCGTAATGATCGTGGACGGGCTTGGCTCGTCCGAAGCCGGCGGCCAGGTCTCCCACGTGTCCGCTGGCGGCAGCGCCTCGACGGGCACCTTCGAACTGACGCCTGGCAATGTGCTGCTCTCCGCAGACCTCAGTCGAGTACTCGACCCAACCGACGACGAGACCGGCTGGCTCGCGAAGACCGGCCGATTAGCGCTTGGCTACCTCGGCGACCAAGCCAAAACCGAGCGCACCTACCCAACGATCGGTGGCCAGCGTTACGCCGTCCCAGGCGACCGGGCTCGCTTTCACGACCACGATCCAAACGATCTCGGCGTCGAACTCCACGGTCGCGACTCGGTCACGATCAACTCAGGCGGCGAGAAGATCTTTGCAGAAGAGGTCGAAGCCGCAATCAAGGCTCATCCCGCCGTCTACGACTGTGTGGTTGCCGGACGACCCAGCAAACGCTGGGGCAGCGAGGTCGTTGCCGTCGTGCGGATCCGGGAGGGCTATCAAGCCGACGCCGCTGGCCTTCTCGCCGAAGCTGAGCGCCACATCGCCCGCTACAAGCTCCCCAAGGCAATCGTCTGGGTCGACGAGGTCGTCCGATCACCAAGCGGCAAAGCCGACTATCGCTGGGCCAAGTCGATCATCTCAACTGAGTCAAAAGGTTTTCACATTCGAACGCTCGATGACCGTCCCGGGTCGGCGATAACTGAGAACCTGCGCACTTGAGACAGATCGTTGTGACGCGACC
>JBLIMF010000141.1:0-6970 GCA_047638615.1 Gammaproteobacteria bacterium | reverse complement strand
GATGCAGTTGACCTCGCCCAGAGCCTGCTCGAGGTCAGCCTGGCTGACGAGTCGAAGCAGGAACGCCGGCGGCGCGAACGCCTCGGTCGGCTGCTCGCCGATCACAACGGTCGTGAGCTCATCCTGTCGCTGACCGACGAGGTGCTACGCCTCGACAACCCCGCAGTGGCAGCGAAGCGTTTCGCCGAACTCGTGCGGGAATACCCGACGCGCGAGATGGGGCCGATCGACGGTCTGATGCTGCGCGCCGGTGCATTCGTGGCGCCTCGTCTTTCGGGCATCGTCATGCCACTCGTCGTCCGGCGTATTCGCTCTGAGACGTCGGGGATCGTGTTGCGCACCGATGAGCCGGCCTTCGGTCGACATTTGGCCCGCCGTTCGGACGACGGCGTCCGGCTGAACGTGAACCCGCTTGGTGAGGCGATTCTCTCAGACGCCGAGGCTGATGAACGTCTCGCCACGGTGCTCGCAAAGGTCGATCGCTCCGACGTGGACTATGTCTCGGTAAAGGTGTCGGCGGTCGTTGCCAACCTCGATGTCCTCGCGTTTGACGACAGCGTTCGCCGTGTGATCGAGCGCCTCCGCACCCTGTACCGAGCGGCCGGTGCAGCGACGCCGACGACCTTTGTCAACCTCGACATGGAGGAGTTCCGGGACCTTGATCTCACGCTCGACGCGTTTATTGCGGTCCTCACTGAGCCCGAGTTCGCCACCGTTGATGCAGGCATCGTGCTGCAGGCATACCTGCCCGACAGTCATGATGCAGCGGAGCGGCTCGGCGCCTGGGCTGCGCAGCGTCACTCCGAAGGGGGCGGCACGGTCAAGGTGCGCCTCGTCAAGGGAGCGAACCTCGCCATGGAGTCAGCCGAGGCCGAACTCCACGGGTGGGTCGCCGCCCCGTATGGCAACAAGGCCGATGTCGACGCCAGCTACAAGCGGCTGCTCGATTCGCTACTTCGGCCCGAGTGGGCCAAAGCAATTCGCATCGGAGTGGCCAGCCACAACCTGTTCGACATCGCGTGGGCGATGATCCAGATCGACACGGCTGGCGCGAACGATCGCGTGGTGTTCGAAATGCTCGAGGGCATGGCTCCCGCACAAGCGCGGGCAGTGCAGGCCGCCGCGGCCGAGGCTGGCCTTGGCAAGTTGCTGATGTACTCTCCGGTCGTCGCCGAGGCTGACTTCGACGCCAGCCTCGCCTACCTCGGCCGCCGCCTCGACGAGAACACGCAGGCCGACAACTTCCTGCGGTCGCTCTTTACGCTCACGGTCGACTCCGCCGAGTTCCACCGTCAGGCCGACATGTTCCGCACGTCCGTTGCTCACCGCCACGACGTTTCGACGGGTCATCGTCGTACGGCTGCGCCACGGCCCGCCGACCGATTCAGTAACGAGCCCGAGAGTGACTTCACGTGTGCAGGGCTTCGTGTCGAGATCGAGGCGGCGATGTCATCGGTCGGGCTCGTGGCGCCACCAACGATCGACACGGTCGACGAGATGGTCGTTGTTGTACAGCGTGCGGTGGCGGCCGCCGCAGCACCTGTGACGGCCCAGCAGCGCCGGATTTGGCTGCAGGCAACAGCCGACGTTATGCGTGACGGATGGGTCGAGACCATGGCAATCATGGCCGCCGAGACTGGCAAGACGATTCACCAGGCCGACCCCGAGGTCGCCGAAGCAATCGACTTTTGTGACTACTACGGCACTGTTGGTGTCGCCGGGCTCGAACGGCTTGCCGCAGACGGTTTCGATGTCTCGCCCCGTGGCGTCGTGGCAGTCATTGCCCCGTGGAATTTCCCGTACGCAATCCCGACCGGTGGCGTCGCATCAGCCCTGGCAGCAGGTAACGCTGTGATCCTCAAGCCGGCCCCCGAAGCGGTTCACGTCGGCGCACGGATCGCCGAGCAGTTCTGGGCCGCCGGCGTTCCGGCCGACCGCTTGCAACTCGTCATTTGCGACGACGGACCCGTGGGGAGCAGCCTTGTCACTCACCCCGACATCGACACGATCACACTGACCGGGTCGCACGAAACCGCAGCGATGTTCCTCGACTGGCGTCCCGAGGTGCGTGTGCTGGCCGAGACGAGCGGCAAGAACGCCCTCGTCATCACCGCAGCGGCCGACATCGATGAGGCAATCGCCGACCTGGTGAATTCATCGTTCGGCCATGCAGGGCAGAAGTGTTCGGCGGCGAGCCTCGCAATCGTCGAGGCTTCCGTCTACGACGATCCGACATTCGGCATCCGTCTCCGCGACGCAGTGCAGAGCCTGCGGGTCGCTGAGCCATTTGACCTCTGGTCGATGGTCGGCCCGATCATCGGTGCACCGAACCCGGCATTGCACCGTGCTTTGACGACACTGGACTCCGGTGAATCGTGGCTGGTCGAACCCATATGCCTCAACGCTGACCGTCAACTGTGGGCCCCCGCCGTGCGCATGGGAGTTCGACCCGGATCGTGGTTCCATCGAACCGAGTGTTTTGGACCGGTGCTGGGCGTCATCCGCGCTGACGACCTTGACCAGGCGATCGCAATCCAGAACGCCAGCGACTTCGGGCTGACCGGTGGGATTCACTCGCTCGATCCGAGCGAGATTGCCACGTGGCTTGACCGCGTCGAAATCGGCAACGCCTACGTCAACCGCATGATCACCGGTGCAATCGTGCAACGCCAGCCATTCGGTGGCTGGAAGCAGTCGTCGGTCGGCGGAGGTTCGAAGGCCGGGGGGCCCGGGTATGTCCAGCAGTTCGCGCGTATCTCCACCGGTACCTCGAGTGTTGATGCAACGGTGTCGTACGCCGATGCATGGTCGAGCCAATTTGCTGCCGAACACGACCCGAGTGGCTTGTCTGCCGAATCGAACGTGCTGCGCTACTTCCCGGTTGATCGCGTGGTGGCCCGACACGACGGCAATGATCCCGCAGCCATCGACTTGCTGCGACTGGCCGCTGCCACGACCGGCACAGTCCTCGACGAGTCGTCGACCGCCGATGAGTCGGACGATGAGTTCGTCGCTCGCCTCGGTGGAGTTGATCGCATCAGGTTGCTGACCGACCTGAGTGACGAAGCTCGGCGCCTGTGTCATCAGTCCAACGTTGCCGTGGACGAATCAGTTCCGGTGAGCGATGGCTTTGTTGAGCTGTACCGCTGGGTGCGTGAGCAGTCGATCTCGCGCACTATGCATCGCCACGGTCGCCTCATCGCCCGTTGACCTATCACGCCGAGGTCAGCTGGTGCTGGCCTTGGCGAGTGCCTGCTCGAAGTCGTTGAGCAGATCGGTGGTCTCTTCCAGCCCGACCGACACCCGGATCAACCCGTTGCTGACGCCGGTGGCAGTTTGCTCATCGGGCGTCAGGCTGGCGTGCGTCGAGGTTGCAGGGTGGCAGACGAGTGTTTCTGGGCCGCCCAGCGAAGTGGCGCAGCGAGCGACGGCCACCGAGTCGACGAACGACGTGGCAGCGGCCCGGTCGGGAACCTCGAATGACAACACGGTGCCGTACTGCAGTAGTTGTCGGCTCGCAAGTGCGTGTTGCGGATGCTCGGACAACCCGGGGTAGTGCACAGCTACGCAAGCCGGATGGTCGGCAAGCATCACGGCGAGCGAACGTGCTGAATCGTTCTGCTGGCGAGTACGAACCGCCAGGGTACGGACACCGCGCAGTGCGTTGAGAGCATCGAACGGGGAGGGCGTTGAACCGTGCAGCACGGCGTATGCCCAGATCTCGTCGAGTAGTTCCTGCTCGCCAGCGATGACACCCAGTGTCGCGTCGTTGTGCCCGGCGATTCCCTTCGTTGCGGAGTGCAGGCTGAGGTCGACACCGTGCGCGAGCGGCTGCTGCCCGAGCGGCGTGGAAAATGTCGAGTCGACAAGTGTGAAAGGTCCGCGGATCGAACCGAGTTCGTCGAGGTCCGCCAGTTCGAGGAGCGGGTTCGACGGTGACTCGGCAATGACCAGCGTCGTCTTGCCGGCAATAACAGCGTTGCTGAAAGCTCCCGGCGTCGCGACGTCGACGAACGTCACGTCGATGCCGAAACGCTGGCACGGACCCTGCAGGAACGCAAGCGTGCCGGCGTAGAGCTGACGCTGAGCAACGATGTGGCTCCCGGTCGAACAGAGCGCCAACACGGTCGAAGCGATTGCACCCATGCCGGACCCGAACGCAAGTGCAGCCTCAGCGCCCTCAAGTTCAGCGATCGCATGCTCAAACTCCTGGACAGTCGGGTTGGCGTAGCGGCTGTAGAAGTCCCCGTGGCGCACCGACGTGGCTCGATGATGTGCGTCGTCGAGGCTCTCTGATTCCCACGTAGTCGATGCCCATAGGGCTGGGGCCAGCGAATGGCCGCTGTTGGCGCGCCCAGCTGAGATGGCGAGGGTCGCAAGGGAGAGAGGCGGCTGATCACTCATCCCCACACGATATCTGACCATTTTGGGGGCCTTTGCGGGTGTCGTCTACGGGGTTGGAGACTCCGCATACGATGTGCATGTGGCAAACCTGTGGGATCCTGACGCAGCGGCTCGACTGCTGCGTCGAGCCCACCAGCTCGAAGACGATCATGGCGAACCGGGTCTCGCCGCAGTCGAAGCCGGCGGCGTCTCCTCGAGTGCGTTAATCGAGGCGGCGGACGAGGTCGGCATCAACCCGGACGCCGTACGTGATGCGCTGGCGCTGGAACGGTTTGATGCAGCGGCGCCGCAACGACGTCGACTTGACCGTCTCGTCGGGCCCGCTGCGATCGTCGTCGAACACGTCGTCAGCCGTAGCTCTCGCGACGCTCTCGACGGTGTCGAACAGTGGTTGACAACAGCGCACCGGATGCGCTGCGTCACTGATCGCGACGGCCGAGTCGAATGCCGCCCACGTTCCGGACTGGTTGCGTCGGTCGGCAGGACACTCAACTCGTTTACGGGCGACGTCAACGTTCGCGCGGTCCAGCGGGTGTCTGTCGATGCAGCGCAACTACACCTCGGCGCTACGCCGACAGCGCCACGGACGCTCGTCCGGGTCGTTGCCGATCGGGCTCCGTCGCGGGCTCGACGCCTCGGCGGCGGATCAACCGCAGGGCTGGCCGGTGCGGGTGCCGCAGCAGCATCGGTTGCTGGCGCTGCACCGTTGCTGACGGTCGCATCGATCGGTTTGTTCGCCGGCGGTTACCTGTTTGCACGCTCCGGTTCGTCGCGTTCCGACAAACTTGAGCTCGAACTGATGCGAGTCGTGACAGCGGTCGATCGCGGCGAGAAGCCGGCTGGTCTGGTCGGCCGAGCGACCCGACGCGTCGGTGGGCTTCTCCGGGACACGATGAAGGCCCGTCCCGGACGTCACTGACTGACAGGCGGTCTGCTGACTCGTGACTGGTAGCGAGCTAGAAGCCGCCGCGAACCTGCGAATCGAACATGGCTCTAT
This sequence comes from Gammaproteobacteria bacterium, assembly GCA_047638615.1. Classification (GTDB taxonomy): domain Bacteria; phylum Actinomycetota; class Acidimicrobiia; order Acidimicrobiales; family Ilumatobacteraceae; genus Ilumatobacter_A. Next base: position 1,569 of record JBLIMF010000141.1, on the reverse strand, counting down.
GGCCAGCTTCCGAAAGGCGATCGCTCGCGTGAGAGTAAGGCACCGAGAAGATGCGACGTAGCACCCGCCGAAACACGTTCACCAGTGCACGTAACCATTTCACAATGGGCCCCCAAATCAGAACGGCCAGATCAGAATGAACGATAGAGGGGCAGCGTACAACAGCGGAAGCTGCCGCCGGTTTTGGGCGGCTCGCTGTATGGCACTTCGATGACCGTGATCCCGCGTGCCCGCATCTCGTCGTTGATGCGCTGCGACGTCGGCTGTGACACGACGGTCTGCGGGTCAAGCGACAGCACGTTGGTGCCGAGCCGCTGCTGCTCTTCGCGAGTCACCTCGATGAGGTCGTACGTTTCGCGGACCGTCGCCGGGACCTCCCGCATCCCGTCGGGGTAGACAAGTGCGCTGTTCTCGCCGACAGGGAGGAACGAGCAATCGAGGTGGAGGACGTCTTCGCCGTCGTGGAGGCCGCGGAGGTTAATCGGCACGATCTCGTATTCAGGTACCAACTGCATCAGCCAGGCTGCACCGGCAAGCGTGGTGCGTTGGCCGATGCCGACAAACACTTTGCCCTTGTCGACAATCACGTCGCCGCCCTCGATGACGAGGTCTTCCGGGCCGAACAAAATCTTTGTGTGCGGAGAGAAGTCTTCGAACAGGTGGGCGTAGCCGCGCCACTCGTGCCGTCGACTCTTCGCTGCCATCGTGGTCACCACGAAGGTGTCGCCGATCACGACGCCAATGTCGCGTGTCATCATCTGGTCGGGGATGTAGGGGAGTGGTCGAGGCTGATGCACCCTGACGCCGTGCGCCTCGATCACCGAGATGAACCCGTTGAGCTGCTTGGTGACCGCTTCCTTTGTCGGAGCGTCGGGGCCGTCGTAGAACTTGCGTTGTGTCTCGTTGATGATCTCGGGATCGACGTCCAGGAAGTTGTCGGGGTAGCCGACGATCACCGATCGGAGCGGTGCTGTTTCCGAGTCGACATGTACATCCATTGAGCCGAGGCTACGCCTACTTCAGCAGGGCGATTACCGCGTCGTGCAGGTGGCCGTTCGAGCTCACAGCGGTGTCGTGTTCATATGTTGCTTTGCCGAGACGGTCAGTGAACGTGCCGCCCGCGGCTTCGACAATCGGCTTGATTGCGGCCAGGTCGTAGGCAGCAACACCGACGGCGTCGACGGCCACGTCGATAGCGCCTTCGGCAACGAGCATGTGTTGCCAGAAGTCGCCCATGCCACGGCTGCGCCGGGCCTGCTGCTGGAGCGTAATCAGTCGATCGGTTTTGCCCAATCGATCCCAACCAGCGCTGTGGGTGACGCTGACCTGCGCTTCAGCAAGTGTGTCGATAGCAGAGACCGCCATCGATCGTGTCGCGGCGGTGTGCGATTGCACGTGTGCCCCCAAGCCGACACCGCCCCACCAGCGGAAGCCGAGCGCCGGAGCCGACACGACGCCGAGCACGGCCTCGTTGATATATGTCAGGGCAATGAGTGAGGCCCAGACCGGAATGCCGCGCACGAAACCGGAGGTGCCGTCGATCGGATCGATCACCCAGCGCCACGGGGA
>JBLIMF010000140.1:0-6998 GCA_047638615.1 Gammaproteobacteria bacterium | reverse complement strand
CGAGCAGGAGCCCAAGTTGGCGTGAGCGGGCAACGACTCGACCAGTTTGATCCCAGAGCGTGCCGCTCTCGATCATTCGGCCGCCGACCAGGTCGTCGCATTCGAAGCGCGCCTGGATCCAACCAGCGACTGGTCGTCGGCGGACATGCACGGTGAGGTCGACCGTCGGGACCCAGCCGACGCTGCCGAGCTTGGCGAACAGCGAAGGCGGGAAGGCGTCGGCGAAGAGCGGCAACGCCAGCACGGTGGGCGGCGTGCCGTCGCGCAGCCGGACCCAGCCCTCGGTGATCGCCCGATTCGACTCGCCCGCGATCGCCGAGTCGGCCGGCACGCGTACGTCGATACGCGAGGCAATTGGTAACGCCACGCCCTGCAGGAGCTCGGCCCGGTTGACGCATTCGTCGGGCGGCGGAATCGTGGGCGCTGGGACATCGATCGCCGCGCCGGGCTCATCGTCGGTGATGGTGCCGAACACGGCACCCACGGTCAAGCGTTGGGTCTCGCCTATCGTGAGGGCACCTTGCAGGACACTGACTGACCGACCGCGTCGGACGAGTGACGTGTCGATCCGAGCCTCGCCTCCACCCTGAATTGGCCGCAGAAAGTGTGTGGTGATCGAGAGTGGGTCGGAATGGCCGGCCTCCTCGCGCAGTGCGCGTAAAACAGGGAGCATTGCATAGCCACCGTTCGCAGTGTCACCGATGTCCCACGCCGTCGAAAGGTGAGCGCCGTATCGGCCGTCACCGTGTGCCACGACGGCGGTTTCGGTGTCGAAGGCGCTCGGAGGCACGGTCAGTGCTCGAGCGACTGCTTGATTCGATCAAGCGTCGACTGCATGCCCTTGGTCATGGCCTTCTGGCGGTTCAGAAGGCGATCGTAGACCCACTTTTGCCAGCCGGCATAGGGCGGATAGCTGAACGATTCGGTGACGACCGTCGCGCCATCTTGTTCGGCAAACTCGTACCGCCAGGTCGAGTAGCCCTCTGCAATGAACTCGAACGAGACGTTCGGTTCCGCATCGAGGACCTTGGACGTCGTTGTCCAGCGCTTGAGGGTGATCGGGCCGAGAGCGGCAACGTTGTCACCCTCAAACTCTGCGCCGACGGTCGGACCAGTGGCATCGTCAACCCATCGGCAGGCTGTGCACTCGGGGCTCCACTCGCCCATTCGCGTCACGTCGGTCACCGCTGCGTAGACCTCGGTGATCGGCGCGGTGATCGTTGTTGTCGCGAATCCGGTCAGGGGTTTGGTCGTGGCGTCGGTCATCTCTTCAGTGTCGCGCGTCGCCGCAGCCAGCACCCAGCTGCTGCCAGCGCCCACCCGGGTATACGGGTCGGCCAGTAGCGTGCGGCAGTGAACTTGGTCAAGAAACAGGAGACAACCGGTGGCATCTGGTCCGCCGACTATTTGCCAGTCACGCTTGCGAACCTGACCATTGTCGCCATTGCTGCATTCGATGGCCTTGCACTGGTGGCTGCGCTGCCATCGATCGCTGATGATCTCGGAGGCGTTGCCCTGCTGCCATGGGTGATTACCGCCTACCTGGCGACCGCTGCTGTGGCTGGCATCATGGCTGGCCCCATCATCGATGCCGTTGGGGTGCGACGGACGTTTCGTGCCACGGGCGTGTGGTTCTTGTTTGCGAGCGCTGCTGCGGCGGCGGCTCCGAACATGGAGCTGCTCGTGGCCGCACGCGCGCTTCAGGGCATCGGCGGTGGCCTGGTGATTTCGGTTGCGCTGACGGCTGTCGGTTTGGCGTATCCACAACGACTGCGCGCCAGAGCGTTCGCCGCGAACTCGATGGTCTGGGGGACGCTGGGTTTCGGCGGCCCGGTCATCACCGCTGGCCTCCTCGCCGTCGCGGGGTGGCGAATGATTTTTGTCATCCAGCTCCCGATCACGGTCCTCGCTCTGGCTGCAGGATGGCGAACATTGCCCAGCACGCGCGACAAGCCGCAACGGATCATCATGGATGGCCGCGGCATTATCTTGATCGTGGGTTTTGTCGGGGCGTCGTTGTTCGCCGTGGCGCAGGTCGGGGTCCGCTGGCCATTCGCTGCGGTTGGTGCGGTTGCTGCCATGGCGTTCGGCCGTGCGTTCTGGACCAACTCCGGTCGTGCCGACGGGCCACTCGTTGCGCGCACCCACATCACACGGTTCCCTTTGAAGCGGATTCATCTGACGTCTGGCCTTGTGCTGATCGCCGGCCTCGCCGCAGACAACTACCTCCCGCTCTACATGCAGACCACGCGCGGTCGGTCTGAATCGTTCGCCGCCTTCTCGGTGTTGTTCCTCACTGTCGGGTGGTCGACCGCGGCGTTCCTCGTGAGTCGGCTTCTCGAGCGTTGGCGTGAAGCCGACGCCATCCTGCTCGGCTCGATCCTGATGATTCCGGCTGTGATCTGGGCTGGGGTCGGGGTCGCTCTGACGTGGCCAATCCCAGTTATTTTCGGGGCGTTTTACGTGATGGGGGCGGCGATCGGCTTTGTTTCCACGGCGGGGCTCACCCTGCTGCAGGCAAGCGCTGACGATTCGGAAATGGGCCGGGTCAACAGCGCGCACCAGTTCATCCGCACGATCGGGATCACCTACGGCGTTGCCGTGGGTGGAGCGATTCTGCTGTTTGTTGTCGGCAATCAGATTGGCGACGTTGAGGTCGTGCGCGAGGTGCTCGGCGGCGAAGACGTGACTGCCTCGGCCCCCACGCTCGACGCGATTCGGGACGGCCTCGTCTGGGTGCTCGGCTTCAGTGGCATCGCGGGTCTTGGATGCCTCGCTGCCGCCACGGTCCTTTGGCGCAATACGCGACGGCTGGCCCTGCCCGGTACTGGGGTAGGGGTAGGGGCAGGGGCTGGGGCCCACGACGCTGGCACTGCCGGTCCTTTGAACAATTGATCTGACCTATTGCGTTAGAGTACGCAAATGCCCGACGACAGTTCTTCGGTGAGTTACGTGACCGAGCTCAAGTCACTCCCAGATCAGATTGCTACAGCCATCCGCGAGTCGATCGTTTCGGGCGTGCTCGCTGTCGACGAGCGACTGCCGAACGAGGCCGAGTTGGCTGCGCAGTTTGGTGTGTCGCGTCCAACAGTGCGTGAGGCTCTGAAGCGGCTGGCAGCCAACAACCTGATCCGATCGCGGCGCGGCGTGTCGGGCGGCAACTTCGTGACGTTGCCAAGTAGCGAGCAGGTGCGTTCGGACCTGGCGACGACCGCGACGCTGCTGGTCAGCCACGAGGTGTTCTCACTCGCCGAGGTCGCCGAGAGTCGACGCCTGCTCGAAACGACCTGCGCTCGCCTCGCCGCCGAGCGTCGTACCACCGCTCATCTCGCCGCCTTGCGCGAAGCGCTCGATCGCCAGGCCCGACCCGACTTGTCTGATGAGGAGTTTTGCGACGCCGACGTTGCCTTCCACCGGGTGATTGTTCAGGCGGCCGGGAACCCGGTGCTCGACTACGTCATGGTCTTCGCTCTCGAGGCACTACATCCGTCGACCAACCTCGTGATCAACCGGTTCCGCCAACGCTCAGACGTCTTGACGCTGCAAGAGGTTCTGCTCGATGCTGTTGCGTCTGGCGACCCAGGCGCAGCCGAGGCGGCCATTCATTCGCAGATGGATCACCTCAGTGGGATCTATAACGAGGCTCAGGAATGGGTCGAAGCTCGACGTGTCGAACGAGAGGACGGTCATGGCCGAACCACAGACTGAACACCGCCTGCGCAGAATGCTTGCCCCTGAGTCGGTTGCGCTCGTGGGCGCATCGACGGTGCCGAACGTGGCGGGTAACGACATGGTGCTCGAACTCGAGGTTTCGCGGTACCCGGGGCGGGTGTATCCGGTGAACCCGAAGTACGACGAGGTCGAGGGGCGAGAGTGCTTCGATGGCCTCGACACCCTGCCCGAGGTCCCCGACTTGGCGGTGCTCGGTGTGGGCAACACGCGGCTCGAAGAACTGGTCGAGCAGGCCATCGATCTCGGTGTTGGCGGCTTGGTTATCCCTGGCAGTGCACTTTTGCCCGACGACACGGCCAGCAATTCACTGCGATCGCGAATTCGCACCATGGCCATGGCCGCGGGCCTGCCGATCGTGGGCGGTAACTGCATGGGCTTTTACAACGTCGAGAAGTGGTTCCGGGCGTTTCCGTTTAACCGGCCATACGAGCTGAAGGAAGGCGGCGTCACGCTGATCGCGCAGTCGGGCTCGGTGCTCACCGCCCTGCTGTGGAACGACCAAAAGCTGCGCTTCAACTTGGCAGTCTCGCCGGGCCAAGAGCTCGTGACGACGACCGCTGACTACATGGACTACGCCCTCGAGCAGGAGAGCACGCGAGTGATCGCACTCTTCATCGAATCGGTGCGTCAGCCGGAGCGTTTTATCGCTGCGCTGAAAAAAGCGGCTCTCCGAGACGTCCCCGTCGTGGCGCTCAAGGCGGGCCGCACGCCTGAAGCCGCCAAGCTTGCATTGAGTCACTCGGGGGCAATTGCCGGTGACGATGCCGCCTACCAGACGCTGTTCGAGCGATACGGCGTGTTGCCGGTTAAGTCGCTTGACGAACTGGCAGCGAGCGCGCTCCTGCTCTCGGATCGGCGCCGACCGGCGGCCGGTGGCCTCGCCGCGATCCTCGACTCGGGTGGTGAGCGCGAGCTGCTGATCGACTTGGCAGACGACGTTGGTGTGCCGTTTGCACAGATCGACGACGCGACCACAGCGGCGCTCGCGTCGCAGCTCGACCACGGCCTCGAGCCAATCAACCCGCTTGATGCCTGGGGCACCGGCAACGACTATCAGCTGATTTTCGAGCATTGCTGGCAGGCATTGATGGACGATGACGACACCGCCATCGGTGTCTTCGTTGCCGACCTGACCTCCGGCTTCTACCTCCATGAGTCGTTCGCTCGGATCTGTCGTCGCGTGCATCGCCGAACCGGCAAGCCGATCGCGATGATGACGAATCACATCGGCACCGACTCACAAGACCTCGCCCGGCGCATGACCGACCTCGGCATCCCGGTGCTCGACGGCACCGTTGCAGGCTTGCTGGCCGTGCGTAATGTGCTTGCCTACAGAGACTTTGTGCTCCGGCCGGGCATCGCGACGCCCTGGAAACCCGACGCAGCGATCACCGAACGGTGGCGCGCCCGGCTGTCTGAGCCGCGTCCGCTGACCGAATCGGAAGGTCTGGATCTACTGGCGGACTACGGCGTGCCAGTGATGGCCCACGCCATCGCGCACAACGTCGACGCGGCCGTGGCTGCTGCCGACGAGATCGGTTATCCCGTTGTGTTGAAGACAGCGGTCGACGGGATCTTGCACAAGTCCGATGTTGGCGGCGTAGCGCTCAACCTCGTCGACGCCGACGGCTTGCGCGAGGCCTACGCCGACTTAAGCGACCGGCTCGGCGACGCAGTGCTCGTTGCACCGATGATTATTCCGGACGTAGAGATGGCGCTCGGCGTGGTGTCCGACCCACAGTTCGGCTCGATGGTTCTCGTGGCGGGCGGTGGTGTGTTCATCGAGGTGCTCGGCGACCGTCAGCTCGGGCTGGTCCCAATCGACGCGCCGATCGCTCGACGCATGATCGACAAACTTGCGATCACGCCGATCCTCGACGGTGTGCGAGGTCGCCCCGCTGCGGACAAGGAAGCTGTCGCCACCGCGTTGGTCGCGCTGTCCCACCTCGCCGACGACGTCGGTGACCTCATTGCCGAACTCGACGTCAACCCGCTCGCAGTGAGCACTGATGGATGCGTGGCGCTCGACGCGCTCGTCATCCCACACGCCGCGATCGACGCCGCAACCCGCGCACTCGAAGCCACCCTCGCCGAAGCCGAAGCCGAAGCCGAAGCCGAAGCCGAAGCCGAAGCCGAAGCTGAAGCCGAAGCCAAGCTGTCTGAATTCAATCTGTCCGAATCCAATGCATGGCCCGATGCGCATCGCGCGTCGGCCAACCTCCAGGAGTCCCACGTGAACACATTCAACGCCCTCGTCGTCCGCGAAGCAGAGGAAGGCAACCCGAAGTCGGCTGCCGCCTCGATCGAGCAACTGACCGACGCTGACCTGCCCGTTTACGACGGTAAGGCATCAGTCGTGGTCGACATCGACTACTCGTCGTTGAACTACAAAGACGGCATGGCATTGACGGGCAAGGGGCGAATCATTCGCTCGTTCCCGATGGTGCCGGGCATCGACTTTGCCGGCACGGTCGTGTCGTCAGAGTCTGACCGCTTCGCGGCGGGCGACGGCGTCATTCTCACTGGCTGGGCCGTGGGTGAGCGCTACTGGGGCGGCTACAGCCAGCGCCAGCGGGTCCAGGCCGACTGGCTGGTCAAGCGGCCCGAGTCGATGACGAGCGAGCAGGCGATGGGGATCGGCACGGCTGGACTGACATCGATGTTGTGCGTCCTTGGCCTCGAAGCTGGCGGCGTACAACCCGACAGCGGACCAATTGTCGTGACGGGTGCCGCAGGTGGCGTGGGCAGCGTGGCGATTGCACTGCTCTCCAGGCTCGGCTATGCCGTGACTGCGGTGACCGGCCGTCCTGATGAGCACGACTACCTGCGTTCGCTCGGTGCGTCGGCGTTCCTGTCCCGCGCCGAAATGTCTGAGCCTCCGAAGCCGCTCGAGGCTGAAACGTGGGCCGGTGCTGTCGACGTCGTTGGCTCCAACATGCTTGCCAAGATCATTGCCCAGACGAAATACCACGGCACCGTGACGGCGTGTGGCCTCGCAGGCGGAATCGACCTGCCGAGCACGGTGATGCCGTTCATCCTGCGTGGTGTTCGGCTGCAAGGCATCGACTCGGTCATGGCGCCGCTCGCCGACCGCAAAGCGGCATGGTCGCGTCTCGCCACCGACCTGTCGAGTGACCTGCTGGCAGCGATGACCGAAGTTGTTCCGATGTCGTCGCTCCCCGAACAGGGCGAGGCCATCATGGGCGGCAAGACCCGTGGCCGCATCGTGGTCAACCCCAACGCCTGAGCCGGGGCCGCCCAGCTAC
>JBLIMF010000139.1:0-7010 GCA_047638615.1 Gammaproteobacteria bacterium | reverse complement strand
ATCCGTGCTACCGGGCCTTCTGCTGGGTGCGTCATCACCCGGGGCCCACACGATCAGCAGGAGATTCTGCTGATTTTTTTGTCATCGTTTCATCACCGACACCGATCATCGTGTTCCAGCCGACTAGCGGGCTCAGCGACCAGACGTTCCACATCTTCCACTGCACAGGTGCCGATCACGTGGGCGACCCGGCTGACCCAACCGAGGCAAGCACAATCGAATGGCGTCCCGTTCGTAACGTCATTGAGTTGATCCGCTCAGGCGACATCACCGACGGTCTGAGCCTCACTGCACTGACCTCAGCGCTTGCTCTTGGCGCTCTTCGCTTTCAGAGCTGACTTTTAACGGCTCTCCATCGGTCATACTCTGACCAATGGCAGCCGAGTTCACATCACATAACCGTGGGCTCATGCTCTGGCCGCCGGTCCGCTTCGAAAAGCTCACGTGGCTGATCTCTGAGGGTGGCGACGCCCGACGGTCCTCCCGAGACCGCAGCTACCAGTCGGCGATCCTCGACCCAATCGCCGACGTCAGCATGTTGATCCCGTCGGACTGTGCACTCGTCTCTGAAGACGTCCGGGCGGCGATTGCTCAGTTCGATGTTCGCGTCGGTGACACCTTGGCCCCCCTTGAACGCCTCCTCGTCCGGATCGAAGCATCAGCGTCGTCACGCATCGAGAATGTCGCCGCATCAATTCCTGACCTGCTGATGGCCGAGATCGGCGATGAGATGGGCCGCTCAGTTGCCGACGTGATCGGTAACGTCGACGCAACGGCAGCGGCCATTGAGCTATCTGACGACATCAGTTCTGACACAATTCTCGACGTCCACCGGGCACTGCTGAGAGACACGCATCCAGTGCTCGCCGGAAAGTGGCGCTCCGACCCAGTCTGGATCGGCAGCTACTCAGCCGGGCCGCCGGGTGCGACCTTCGTCCCTCCGGCTGCCGACCGCATCCCCGATGCCATCGAAGACCTCTGCGAGTTCATGAACCGCACGGACATCCCGGTGTTCGTCCAGGCGATGCTGATGCACGCCCACTTCGAGACCATCCACCCGTTTCCCGATGGCAACGGTCGCGTCGGCCGAGCCCTGATCCACGCGCTGCTGCGTCGGGACGGGCTGACCAAAGCTGCGACCCTGCCAATCTCGGCGGGCATCGTGTCCCAAAAGCACCGATACATAGAGGCGCTCACCGAGTATCGATCCGGCGACTTCGTCCCGATCGTCGAGCTCGGCGCCGATGCAACGTTCGCTGCACTCCGTAGCGCGAGCATGCTGTTCGACGACGTCGAACTGATTGTCCATGGCTGGCGCACCGTTGCTGACGGCGTGCGCGCCGACTCAGTCATCCACCCGATTATCGACACACTGCTCGCCCACCCAATCGTCGACGTGAAGTCGCTGAGTGAAGAACTCGACGCCAGCCCATCGTCAGTTGGTGGAGCAATTCGCCAGCTCGTCGATCTCGGCGTCTTGCAAGCACTCGACCCGACCGCACAGCGCGGACAACGCTGGGGGGCACACGAAGTGATCCGCGTCCTCAACGCCTTCACCAGCCGCTCAATCAACCCATTCGGCCGCCACTGACCAGTCTTGTCCCGAAATGGAAACCACCACACTGCACAGACGACGTGCAATGGTCCTCGTTCCGGCAACTTGCGGACTGTGACGGGTGCACTGAGACCGCGGGCACCATCAGTGCGCGTTCGCAGCTTGGCCGTAGCCTGAGGAGATGACGTCGACGCTAGGAACTGCTCCGTCCATCTTGCCCCAGGCCAACGATTCGTGTTGGTGCGGAAGCGGCCGCAAGTACAAGCGCTGTCACAAGAAATCTGAAGGCCGCGTCCTGCAGGGCCTTGTGACACCGATGCGTGACGTTCCCAGCAACATCGCCCGCCCGCCCTATGCCGACACCGGCGAGTACGAGGCATGGGACGAAGGCCGGATCAAGTCGCCCGACATCATCGAGCGGATGCGCGTTTCCGGCAAGCTGGCTGGCGAAGTCTTGAAGATGGCCGGCGACATGGTCAAGCCCGGTATCACCACCGAAGAGATCGATATTGCTGTGCACCAGGCGTTCGTCGACGGGGGCGCGTACCCGAGCACAGTCAACTACCACGGCTACCCCAAGGCTTGCTGTACGTCAGTCAACGAAGTCATCTGCCACGGCATTCCCGACTCACGTGATCTGCAAGAAGGCGATATTTGCAACATCGACGTCACCGGTTGGATCGGTGGCGTCCATGGCGACACAAACGCCACCTTCTTCGTCGGTGATGTTGATCCCGAAAGTCGGCAGCTCGTCAAGGTCACCGAAGAATCCATATGGCGTGGCATCGAAGCCGTCAAAGTTGGCCGCCCACTCAGTGACATCGGCCGCGCCATCGAAGACACCGTGAAGCCGTACAAGTACGGCGTCGTTCGAGCGTTCGTCGGGCACGGCATCGGCGAGCAGTTCCACACCGATGTCCAAGTGTTGCATTACTACGACTCGAGGTCGAGCACGATCATGCGCGCCGGCATGACCTTCACGATCGAACCAATGATTACGCTCGGCTCGATCAACTACAAAATCTGGGACGACGACTGGACTGCAGTCACCTCAGACGGCAAACGCACCGCCCAGTTCGAGCACACCATTCTTGTCACCGACGAGGGCCCACAAGTGCTCACCGGTGGTCCTGGCACTGCCAGCCCGACGGCCCCCTGGACTCGATGATCGATCAGCCGCCTTCGGGCGGGCTGAGATCTTTGATGTAGGCAATCACGTCGATGATGTCGTCGTTGGTCAGTCTGTTCTGCGGCATCTGCAACTGGTAATCAGCGAGTAGGTCGGCGCCAGGCTCAGCGATCGATCGAACGAGATACGCGTCGTCAGCAATCACCGTCGAGCCGTCCTGGAGTTCCCGCTCCGATCCGGCAAGCCCGACCCACGTGGGGCCGACGCCACCTTTGCCTTCGGTTCCGTGACAGCCAGCGCAGCCGCTGGACAGCGCAATCCGCTGGCCTCGCTCACCAGCTGCACTCAACGTCGCTCCAGCATCGCTATCGCCGCCGCAAGCTCCAGCAAAGAGGGCTAGCCCGAAAATCAGGGCACCACTTGCGCTACCTCGTCGTGCGCAACGCGGTGTGCTGGATTGGCCGCTTGTCATAACGTCAAGTTTCGCAGCCCAACGGCTGATTACGGCCGCGACCGCTCTGTGACGTCCGGCGGTTGGCGGCCCTCGATTTTCACGAGTGCGGCCTCCCACCATTCGATCAGCGCCTCGTCGTCGATCCCGAATGCTCGGTGCACCTCGCGTCCACAGCTACGGACATCTCCGCCGCGGAGTTCTCCCACTGCTACGTCGAGGCTCCCCGCCGGCCACGGCAGGCCAGCGAGCAACACCGGACCGAGCCTGATTGCATCGGCCGATAAACCCGTGCCAGCGCTGCGATGCCAAGCCCAGGCCGATGCGACCGGCGACGTCAACACCGCAGCGATCTCCCAGGTGGCGGCTTCCAGAGCATCGCTCGTCGGATACGCCGAGATGACCGGGACACCTGGCAGGACGCCGCCGACAGGGTCCGCCACAGCTTCGATGATCTTCGTCTGGTTCGCGATGAGCACCTTCGGTACGAGTCGACGCCTGGCCCAACGCTGCATCTTTGGATCGAGCGCATCCAGGTCGAGGCGCGGCGCAGTAAAGCGCTGCTTAGCAAAAGTGATCGGACGGCGGCCCCACCACGATCGGCCCGGATCGATCAGCCCACTCGTGATGAGCTGTGGACCCGCGTTGTGATCACCGACTGCGGGAATCATCCCGTAGTACTCGTCTCGGAAGTTGGCGTTCAGCCAGCAACGATCCCCGAGGCTGCCCGCGTTTTGCTGCTCGAAGGCCAGCGGAACATCGGGCACGCCCTGTCGGCCGGTGATTACGTGCCCCCACGTCGCCCCCGTCCGTGTTGACGGTGTGCCGAACTGAAAAACCAGGGCACACGTGTGGACATGCGCGTCGAATTCTCGATCACCGGTCCACCACGACCAGGCGATGTCGGCACGAGCGTCAACAGCCAAGCGCGTTGTTCCCGCGTCGCGAGCCGAAAGCACCGACTGAGGCAGGACGAATGCAACTCGGCCGGAATCGTTCACTAGCTCAGCAGCGAGGGCCACGAACTCGACAGCAGCGTCGGCATACGGCCCCCCGCCCCTGCTGCTCGAACCTCCACGGGTCGTCATCGCTGCCATCTGCGACAAGAAGGGTGGGTTTCCGATGACGAGATCAAATCCACCCTCGGGTAACTCGTCGATGCCTACCCAGGCCATCGAGAGGGCATCGGCGAGCACCACCTCAGACGAGGCCACCGAGGGAGCCTCAGCGAGCGCTTGCCTGGCCGCGTCCACGGCACTCCGGTCGATATCGACGCCGATGGCCCGGGTCCGCCCACCAAGGACGGCGATCCGTTCCGCCGCGGCGATAAGGAAGCGTCCGTCGCCGCACGCCGGATCAATGATGCTGATCTGTGCCGACGTCAGCAGGCATTGCTCGACGAATTCGGGCGTCACCGCAGCGTCGACGACTCGACGCACCAAGTCGTCCGGTGTGTACCAGGCACCGCGCTGCTTGCGGTCGGCCAGATCACTCACGCCCGCAGGCTACGCGCCGGGCACGCGCCCGCGTCTGTGAGACAGTCGGGGCAGTTGCGTAAGGTCGCGCCCGTGACCGAACCGGTGCCCCAACCGATCTCTTCGACGCTCGATGCCGCCCCCACGGCCGCCGATCGATATCTCAGCTTTGAACGAGACACGTGGGCCAAACTTCGTGCATCAACGCTGCTGACGCTGGGCGAACGTGAACTGAACGATCTCCAGGGCATCAACGACCAGATCGACCTTGACGAAGTCGCAACGATCTATCTCCCGCTCAGCCGCCTCCTCAACTTGTACGTGAGCACGATCCAGGATCTATACAAAGTGTCGTCGACATTCCTTGGCAACGTTGCGCCGAAGGTGCCGTACATCATCGGTGTCGCCGGCAGTGTTGCTGTCGGCAAGAGCACGTTCGCACGCATTCTGCAGGCCCTGCTGGCCCAGTGGCCTGATCACCCCAAGGTCGACCTCATCACCACCGATGGTTTCCTCCACCCGAATGCCGTGCTCAAAGAACGCGGCCTCATGAATCGCAAGGGCTTCCCAGAGAGCTACGACACGCGCGAGTTGCTGCGTGTACTTCGCGATATTAAGAGTGGTCGGGCTGAAGTGACAGCGCCGATCTACAGCCACGTCGTCTACGACATCGTCGCCGACGAGCGCGTCGTCACGCGTCAACCCGACATCGTGATTCTCGAAGGACTCAATGTGTTGCAGACGGCAGAGGGATTCAGCGAGTTCGTCTCGGACTACTTCGACTTTTCGATCTACATCGACGCTGACGAAGCCGACATCGAGAAGTGGTACATCGACCGGTTCCTCGCACTGCGCGGATCGGTTTTCCAAGATCCGAACAGTTTCTTCAAGTTCTACGCCAAGCTGAGCGATGAGGAGGCTGTTGCGACAGCCCGAGGTATCTGGCGCGAGATCAACGGCCGCAACCTCGCCGAGAACATCGCCCCGACCCGTGATCGCGCATCGCTGATCTTGCGCAAGGCCGCCGACCATCGGATCGACCGCGTGCAACTCCGACGGCTCTAAAGGCCGAGCCAGCCGGGAAGTTCGCTGATGCTTGCGAGTTCGACGAACTCCTCATCATGCTCATCGACGCGTTCGAGCTCCCAGGTCATGTGATACGGGATATGAACTGCGTGTCCACCGAGAGCCAGCACGGGCAGGATGTCGCTCTTGACCGAGTTGCCGACCATCAGTACTCGGTCCGGTTCGACACCCAGTCGACCGAAGATCTTGGCGTACGTGATCGAGTCTTTTTCGAGCAGGATCTCGATCTCGGAGAAGTGGTGTTCGAGCCCTGACGTAGTGACCTTGCGCGTCTGATGAACCAGGTCGCCCTTGGTGATCATCACGATGCGCTTTTCAGCACCCACTGCCGCCAACACCTCGGGCACGTGGCTGAGCACATGTACCGGCTCGATCAGCATGTACTGGCCAATCCCGACCAGCTGCTCGATCACCTCAACTGGCACCGTACGATTCGATGCACTGATCGCTGCACGAACCATCGAAATGGTGAACGCCTTCACCCCGTAGCCAGACACCGACAGGTCGGCACGCTCGACCGCTCGTAATGCCTCCTCCACATCGACACCGACCGGGCAATACGGCCCGACGAGTTCACGGAACGCTAGCTCCGCTCGGTTGAACGAATCTTCGCTCTGCCAGAGCGTGTCGTCCGCGTCGAAGGCGATGAGGTCGAAATCGTCAAGTCGGGCCATGAATGCCGAGTCTGGCAGGAGTCAGCGATGGATCGCGTTGAGGTAGTTGTACACGGTGATCCGACTCACGCCCATGGCGTCAGCAACATCTTCGACAGCACGCCGCAGAATAAACGCACCGCGTTCATCGAGGAGGCGGATCGCTCGCTGTTTGCCCTCGCGCGACAGCATCGGCAGCGTGTCGCCCAGTTCGGTCTCGACGGCATCGATCAGCCGGTCGAGTGCCCCGTGCAGCGGTGGTAGTCGGACCGCAGCGACGGTGACGCCTTCCCATACCAGCGGGACGTCGCTCGGCTCGGAATGGTCGACATTGATGAACGTTGCTCCGACCGCATCGACGAGTGGTTTAGCCGCAAGCACCAAGGGATGAACACCTGCGAGGGGGTCGCGCTCGGTCATCACTGAAGCCAGGCTATTCGACCAGACCCCCGCTGACCCACAGGGCGGTCAGATCGATCAGCCGACGCCCATCACCCGACGCAGTTCATCAGCGCGCGCCGAGCAGTCTTTGCCCGCCATTCCGAACGCATCATTCAGCTTGCCGAGCGCCGATTTGAATGACGTGTTCCAATCTTCGACGAACCGATCACGAGCCGGACCCTGCCAGGTTGTGCCATTGATGACGCCGTCCACTGTGGTC
>JBLIMF010000138.1:0-7029 GCA_047638615.1 Gammaproteobacteria bacterium | reverse complement strand
GACATGCGCGCCTCTCGATTGTCGGGAGGCGATCTTCGCACCGTGCATTCGGCTACAACGACCCGTAGGCCGTCTCCCATCCGTCAAGCCGCACGAGCCAGCCAACCATCAGCATCGTTGTGGGGTGGTAGATCCGATTCAACGACCCTCGCCCACGCAGCGCTTTCCCGCCTCTCCAATCGCCAGGGCGGTCCAGATCGCGCCAACAACAAGGGTGACGGCAAGTGCCATGGGCGCCGTGCCAAGGCCAGAGATGTCGGCCACCACCGCCTGCCGGACGGAATCGGCAAGGCCGAGCATCGCCGGGCCGCGGCCATCAAGGACAACGCCGGCACCATCGGCATCAGGCGCCCCCAACGATCCATGACATATCCCAAGATCTGAAACTGCAGGACGTCGGCGGCCGTCCTCGGGGCCACGAGGCCACGGAGCGCGACCATGACGTGGCTCCCCTGGCGGGCCGACATAACAAGGAATGGCCCGACCGACGCCGTCGCGAGGCGCCGACGGTGCTGCCACAGCGAGGGGCCAGTGCGAGTCCGCTCCGCCGAGGCAGAAATCGGACCACCACCACCACGTCACAGAAATTGCCCGATCAATGACTCCGGTCTGACGATTCCAGTTCGGAGGGGCATGAGCGAATATCTCGACTTGGGAATCGATGCTTCGCTTGCTTCCAGGCGATCGTGCAGCGCTCGAGTCGGAACATCGGTGCGAACGCAACGAGAAACAACGGTGAGGGGAACCCGACCAACATCAGCACCAAAATTCCCACGTGCATGAACCACGCCGCAGCAACCCACACGTTTCGCCAGAGGCCGCCGAGGAGCGCTACTGGCGCGAGCAACTCGACGAGCACTGACGTCCCAGCGAGGAACGGAAGAACCCGTTCGTAATCAAGGGCGAGGCGAGCAAACACCGACCCGTTCGCCCCGAAGAGGTCGAGTCGTGAGTACGAGTAAGCAATGTGGTTGCGGAGCGTGTCGCCAACCACCCAGTCCAGCCCGCCGTTGCGAAGTTTGGCGATGCCGGCAATCACATAGGTTGTGACAACGACAACGGAGGCCACCGTGAGTGGGAACTGGTAGTCGACACTCGCCCCACGCGGCGCAGTGCTGGTCGTTCGGCGCCGGTCAAGCGACCAGGCATCGGCGGCACGAAAGGGTGCAAGAACAATCAGCTGGAGGGTCATGAGGTTTTCGAAATGGAGCATCTGTCCCCATGAGGATCGATGTGTGGTGAGCAACATCACTCCGACGGCGAACAGCGGGCCCGTTAACCGAAACCGCCATCCCACTGTAAACGCTACGCCGCCGGCAATCACCGCCGCGACAATCACGCTGTTCGTGGCCCCAGAAATCGGTTGACCGATCAGTCGAAAGACACCGACGGGATCAAATCGATTCGCATCTCGCGTACCGAGTTCAAGGAACGCTTCAGTACGACCGATCAGGTACGCCGTCACGAAGACGCCGAGCACGATCCGATACGCCGCGAGCCGTTCGGGTGGAGCGGTCCGATCGAACCAGGCATGACGCATGCGGAAGGAGATCATCCCGATTCGACCGCCACAGAGCACGCTGCATTGACCGTCCGCCCAACCAGGCTCTCTTCGCCTCGCGCATGCTTGACGACGT
The DNA here is from genome assembly GCA_047638615.1 of Gammaproteobacteria bacterium. Taxonomy (GTDB): domain Bacteria; phylum Actinomycetota; class Acidimicrobiia; order Acidimicrobiales; family Ilumatobacteraceae; genus Ilumatobacter_A. Next base: position 5,392 of record JBLIMF010000138.1, on the reverse strand, counting down.
CACGAGTTTCGGTGACGATCTCGATAGCGCTGACGACCTGCTCAGACGAGCCCGCAGCCACCCTTCCAGCGATTTCGCGGCAGCGACTGTCGGCATCGCCGCGGCGGATCGCTGCTCGGAGCTCTCCGGCAACGACGAGTGGATCGTCGCTCGAGCCAATCGACTGCAGGCCGAGGCCGATGGAGTCTCCATCTTCGGTGAGCCCACGTGCGACCACGAACGCCACATCGCTCCGTCGATCCGACGAGTACATCGGATAGGTCGACAGTGGGTAATCGTCCGAGTTCACTACGACCGGCCAAACAAGGACTGCGACCACCCCGATCATCAGAACGATCCGGGTTCGTTGGCCGGTGGGATGATTGGCCGCTGACTGGGTAGTCACGCCCGTCGCACCCGATCGCATGCGACTCCAGATTCAGAACCGCAGCACTGCGGCCATGGATCCGTGTTGGTCGAGAGTTGACGGCCCGACAAAGGTGGTGTGTCCACCGTTCTGGATGACGGCTTCAATGATCTCGTCGACGACATCGTCGACAACGTCGCGGTCTCGATCCTCTGTTGGATGCAGATGGCCGTTGTTGTCGATGCGCGCCGACAACGCATAGTCGTCTTCAACCACGAGGAGATCGACACGCCCTTCGCTTGCGAGCGGCCAGATCTCATCCACACCCGAGGCGTAACGTTTGGCGGAACGCGCCTGGTCGAGCTGTTTGAGCGCCCGGTCCTGTCGGAGCGCTTTCCAGTCGAGCACCACGGGCCACACCAGCGTGTGCAGCTCCGACGCAGCCGTTCGGTCGTGGTTCCCGCCGATGTGCCCGACAACGTCGAACGCCTCGGCATCGATCCACCTGCTGGTGGAACGGTCGACCCCAGCGGTCACGACGGGTATCGGGTTCTCGAGGTGCAGGGCACGAACGGCAGCATCAACCTGCTGTAACCAGATGGTGTTGCTGGTGTCATCGGGCCGCTGCAGCGGCCACTGCCCCGAGCGCTGCTCAACGAGGCGCTGTCTGTCACCGAGGAAGGCCCGCACCTGCGCGTCGCTGACAGTCAGAACGCCATACACAGCTGTTCTGTGGAGGTCCGCAACGAGATCGCGGGTAGCAAATGTCTCGTCGATCACGACTCGCTCGTCCACGGCGCTGCCCAACGTGACAACAACACTGTGGTCACTCGACACGCACATGGCGAGGGCATGCCCTGCTCGCTCGTCCGAACAGGTAGCGAGGAGCTCATTCATGCGGGCAACGAAGACGCCAGGGTCGACTCCATCGAGTTTGGACAACCGTTGGCTTGCCGCGTCAATCAGCCGCCGAGCACTCGCCTGCTCATCGTCGTTGAGCATCGCACTCGGTGTGGTGTTCATCAGGATCGTGATCGATGGAAAGCTCCGCATTTGCTGGAGCTGGTCGAGGAGGGATCGGTTCATAGCGGTCCTTTTCGGTCTGCGTGTATCCCGGATGACGGATTACAGCTGCGGCTGATGGCGAAGGCGTAATAGACATAGTACAAGCTATCTGTTGTATTATAGGTTTCCGAGGAGACACGACCGGTCGGAAATTGCGGCCAGGAAAGCAACCATGCCCGTCGACCACATCGAATCCGACTCGCGCATCGTCGTCCACAACCGCTGCGGCGAGGCGCTCCCGTACTCACGAGGAATCATGGCAACGAGCATCCTTGCCACCGGTATCCCGACCGAAGAGGCTTACCGCCTTGCGTCGATCATCCAGGCGCGCCTCCTCCATCACGATCGCCGTCACGTGACGGCCGACGAACTCGTGGAGATCACCCGCATCACACTCAACGACGATGCGGTCGATACCGACACCGCCGACCGATGGATGGCCTGGCGCAACGCCAAACGGTCCGGGCGGCCAATCATCGTGGTCCTTGCCGGGGCCCCCGGCGTTGGTAAAAGCACACTGGCCACCCGCCTTGCCGTGCGTCTCGACATCACCCGAGTCATCACCACCGACTCCATCCGCGAAGTGTTGCGACTTGTTGTTCCTGCCGCCGTGCTCCCCGAGCTCCACCGTTCATCCTTCGAGCTCATTGGCGACTCGGCTGCGAGAGGCTTGGTTGATTTTGACCGTCAATGCTCTGCCGTCGGCCATGCTGCTGTCACTGTTGCTGCACGTCTCGCCACGGAAAACCGCCCGATGATTCTCGAGGGCGTGCACTTGGTCCCTGGCGAGGTCACCCACCAACTCGCCAATCATCCGGCCCGGCCGATCGTGGTTGAACGCCTTGTCGCAGTCGACGACATTGAACGGCACCGACACCATCTCGATCAACGCCGCGGTACGGAACCGCATCGGGATGGCCAGCGTCATGTCGAACGGGTCGGTGCCATTCGAACGATCCAGGAGCATCTGTTGCGCACCGCTGCGGACGAGCACATCGCGCGAATCGACGCACACGTTGCCCCCGACATCACCCAAAGCATCGTCGACGAAATCGCCGCACACGCGAACCTGGGTTTGCCGTGATCACCGCAACGGACAGGCTCGTGGATGGCGTCGACCTGCTGGTGCTCGACGTGCAGGGCGTCCTCTTCAACAAGCCCCTCGAAGCGTTCCTCTATGACGTTGGAGAGCGCACCGGAGAAGGCGGTCAGTCGCTCCAGCATCGCTGGCAACGTGAACTCAGAACACCGTTTTGGACCGGACATCTCGACGAGGCATCCATGTGGAAGCAGCTTGCGCGGTCAGAGTCTCCGAGCGCGCTGCGGCATGAACTCGAGTCACGGTACGAGCGAGGCCCACTCTGGACACGAGCGAACACGTTTCCGGGCGAGGTGTGGCTGCTCTCGAATCACCGGAGCCGTTGGCTCCATGAACGCATTGCACGGTTCGGCATTACAGACAGATTCAACCGGATCGTCGTCTCTGATGACATCGGCGCCGTCAAACCAGACCCCCGTGCATTTTGTGCCGTCAGTGAACAATGCCTCACGAGATCAGTCCTCTTCGTCGACGACCAAATTCACAATGTGGAGGCCGCACGCGGACTGGGAATCCGAGCTGCGCTCGCAACCGCTGACGGAACACTGCAGGGCCGCTAGACCGTCTGACCGTCTGAGAGCAAGAGTTCTCTTGCTCTCTGGGGGCTACATCATTCCGAGTTCGAGGCGGGCGACAGTAGAAAGACGCGAGGCGTCCCATGGCGGGTCGAAAACCAGCGCCACTTCAACCGTTTTGACATCGTTGATGGCGGCAACCGCGTCGCGCAGGTCAAGGCGGAGAATGTCGCCCATGCCGCAGAACGGGGCGGTGACGGACATATCGATGTCTACGTGCCAACCGCCCCCGTCGAGTTGTTCGGCGTCGACGCGATACACCAGGCCGAGCTCAACAATGTCGACCGGGATCTCCGGGTCGAAGACGGTCGCAGCCGCTTCCCAGACGCGGTCGATACTGAACGGCCCGGCGCTTGTAACGGCCTCGACGTCCGGAGCGGCAATGAATCCGAAATCGATCGAGTCTTGCCGGCTCAAACGAGCCATTTCACCGGCGCTGGTCGTGACCGTGGCGGTCGCCCCGAGCGCCTGCAGCAACGTCACCCGGTCACCCGCTGGAAGGGTGATTGCCTGACCGGCTGGCACGATCGTGGCATCGACTGCGCGAGGCAGCGTGAAACCCTTGGTCTTGCCGACGCTGACTGTCTGATCAGACATCATCGTGTCCGAGCCGCTGGTTGATCCAAGTGCGCACCGATTCGATACTGACTTCTTCGACGACCTGGTCGGCGAAGCCGTTGATCAGGAGCCGGCGAGCCTCGACAGCCGGAATGCCCCGTGAACGCATGTAGTACATCGCTGATTCGTCGAGCTGGCCAACGGTGGCACCGTGCTTGCAGGCAACTTCGTCGGCGAGGATCTCGAGCCGTGGCTGAGTGTTGACCTCGGCACGATCGGAGAGAATCAGGTTTTTGTTCGACTGTTCTGCATCGGTGCCGTCGGCACCCGGAAGCACGTCGATGCCTCCGTTGAATATTCCGGTGCTGGCGTCGTCGAGGACGCCGCGGTAGGTCTGGCGGCTCGTGCAGTTTTTGGCCGAGTGGACGACGTTGATCTGCTGGTCGAGGACTTGGTCACCGAAACCGAAGAACAGGCCTGAGAGATCGGCGTGGGCGCCGGGCCCAGCGAGATCGACGCGGTACGCAACTCGGCCGTACGACGCGCCGAGGTTGAACGAACGAGCCAGAAACTTGCTGTTGGCTCCCTGCGTGACATCGATGTTGCTGAGGTGCACGTGGCTTGCTGGCACGTTCTGCAGGAGCACGTGCTCGAGTGAAGCATCGTCGCCGAGGGTGATGGTCGTGCGGATATTGGAGCCGCCGAACTCAGCTCCGACACCGATGCGGGTTTCGACGACCGTGGCCGAACTGCCAGCGCCCAGCTCGATGACGACGCCAGTACACGAAGCGTTCCGAGTCTCGTCAGGCACCTCGACATCAACGATGTGAATCGGTACGTCAAGGGTCACGCCAGCATCGACGCGCACCACAGCACCGTCACCACCAAACGCAAGGTTGAGGGCCATGTATGCGTCGCTGATCTGGCTCTCGACCCGGTCGAAGTGGACTGCGAGCCGATCAGGTTGTTCCCGACGGGCGTCGAGCAGGCTCGACAGATGGAGACCTGTCGGGCCGGTCATTGTGGACAGTTCGGTGTTAACGACGCCATTGACCACGACGATGCGGGGACCGTCAAGGGCAGGGATCAGGTCGCCGAGGTCGGGGACATTCGTTGTCAGCGCCACGGGCGGCCCGAACGACAACTCAGCGAGCTTTTTATGAGGCGCGTAGCGCCATGCCTCGTTGCGTCGCGTCGGGTATCCGCTCAAGTCCACCCAATCGAGGGCGGCCGCTCGGCCCGTGACTGCGGGATCGATCGCCGTGGGCGATGCTGTCACGACTGTGCTCCGGCAAGCGATTGCTCGGCTGCGTCGCCGAGGTCGTTTTCGAAGTCGGCGTAGCCGTTGGCTTCGAGGTGCAGGGCGAGCGTGTGGTCACCCGACTTGACAATGCGGCCATCGACGAGGACGTGCACGAAGTCAGGCTTGATGTAATCGAGCAGACGTTGGTAGTGAGTGATCACGATCATTGACCGCTCTGGGCCACGCAGTGCGTTGACACCACCGGCAATGATTCGCAGCGCATCGATGTCAAGGCCGGAGTCGGTCTCGTCAAGGATCGCGAGACGTGGTTCCATGATGGCCATCTGGAGAATCTCGTTGCGCTTCTTCTCGCCACCGCTGAAACCAGCGTTGACCGAGCGATAGAGGAAATCTTCCTTCATCTCGACGAGGTCCATCGCCTTTTTGGATACTTCGAGGAAGTCGCGTGCACCGACTTCGGGCTCTCCGCGAGCCCGCCGCACAGA
>JBLIMF010000137.1:0-7032 GCA_047638615.1 Gammaproteobacteria bacterium | reverse complement strand
ACGGGTGCGATACCAGCGTGGGCCGTCGATGAGCGGCGCGTCCCGGCGGCGTTCGGCGGACTCTCGTGGAGGTGCGGACATCGATGAGCTCACTGCTCTTCAATCGTACGGCAACGACACTGCTGATTCAGGGAACCCGACACTGCAGTTGTCCGACGTGCGTGTTGTGGTCCTGGCAATCGTCGTTGCCGTGTCGGTGTGGGCAGGCGAACCGTTGGTCGCAGTCGTTCTGGCGTTGGCCGCGACGGTGCCGTTCCGGTCGGCGGTCCTGGTCGTCCTGGCGATCGTGCTCGCGGCCGGAGGAGCGGTGCGTTCTGATCACGCGTGGGATGGGCTCCGACCCGATCAGCTCGGTCGCTTCGAAGGCTGGGTCAGGCTCGTCGACGATCCACAGCCATACCCCTCGAGCACTCGCGTGATCGTCGATGTCGACGGTGAGCGATATGAGATCTGGTCACGAGGACGAGCCCAGCAGCTCCGTGTCCGCGAGTGGCGTGGTGGGCAGTGGATCTCGGTGAGTGGTGAGCGCACAGAACTCGATCCGCAGCGGGCCGGCCGAGTTGCGTGGCAGCACGTCGTCGGCAAATTCGACCTCGACTGGGCGAGCGATGTCAACGAAGGCGGTCCGATTGCTGTCGCATCGAACCGGGTACGCCGTGCGATCGAACGTGCAGCGACATCGCTCCCCGACGACGATGGGGCACTGTTCCGTGGGCTCGTTGTCGGCGACGATCGGGATCAGCCTCGGGCGATGATTAACCGGTTTAGGGCGAGCGGCCTCTCTCATTTGACGGCTGTGTCAGGGCAGAACGTCGCCTTTGTTCTGGCTGCGTGCGGCCCTGTGTTGCGTCGGCTGCGGCGCTGGCCGCGGCTTGGCGTGACCGTTGGATTGATCCTGTGGTTCGTTGCCTTGACGCGTTTTGAGCCGTCGATCGTGCGGGCAGGAACGATGGCGTCGCTGTCGGCAATGGCGTATGCGACGGGTCGAGAACGAGCGCCGATTCGTATCCTTGCGTTGGCAGTCCTCGGGCTGGTGCTCATTGATCCGTTGCTTGTGTGGTCGATCGGATTCTGGTTGTCGGTCGGTGCGACGACCGGGGTGATCACGGTCGGCCCGGCGTTAGCCAAACGTTTCGAGGCGCTTGGGCCGTTCGCGCTGCCGCTCGGGATCACGCTCGGTGCGCAGGTGGGGGTGGTAATTCCGGTGACGTTGGTGTTTGGGCGGTTGCCACTCGTGAGCATTCCAGCAAACTTGCTGGCGGTGCCTGTAGCCGGTGCGGTGATGCTCTACGGGATGCCGGCCGGCTTGGTTGCGGGCTGGTTGCCGGTGACGGCTCCCGTGTTGATGGCCCCGGCGAGGCTGGGTACTCGGTGGGTCGACACGGTGGCGTTGCTGGGGGAGAGGTTGGAGCCAGGAGGGGTGTGGCCGTGGGTCGGTTGGGCAGTTGTTGCGATCGTTTCGATGATCTGCGTCGCAGTCGGCATTCATCGCGGTAAGAATCAAAGCCTCCATGGCGATCCATCTCTTGACCGGTGACGACGAATCAATCTTGCGCACGGCAGTGGGCGACCTCGTGAACGACCTCGTCGGCAGCGGTGATAGGTCGATGATGGTCGACGAGTTCGACACCGCCGACTACGAACTTCGCCTGGTGGTCGATGCGGCCCAGACTCCGCCGTTCCTCTCCGACAAGCGCGTCGTGATTGCACGCGACATCAGCCGGTTCTCGACCGACGAGGTAGCACCTCTCGTTGCCTATATCGACAACCCGCTCGATACGTCTGACGTCGTGCTCGTGGCCGGTGGTGGGCGGATCTCCAAGAAGCTCAGTGACGCTGCGAAAGCGAAGGGCACGGTCCACAACACGTCACCCGGACGTGATAAGCGGTCGTGGGTGCACGACCAGATCAAGCAGTCGGGTCTGAACGTCGATGGCTCGGCAGTCAACCAACTCGCGTTGTGGCTCGGTGAGGACGCCGGCCGACTCGACGGCATCTTGGCCACGCTGGCCAGTACGTACGGCGCCGAGGCGAAGATGTCGATGGCGCAGATTGAACCGTTCCTCGGTGAGGCCGGGGGAGTGCCGCCGTGGGACCTCACCGACGCGATCATGGTCGGCGACACCACCAAGGCACTCACTTTGCTCGGCCGGATGATGCATGCCGGGGGTCGCCATCCGATGCAGGTCATGTCGATTCTGCATAACCACTACTCGGGAATAGCGAAGCTCGACGGTGTCGGTGCTCGGAACGAAACCGACGCAGCCACGGTCACCGGGCTCAAGGGATTCCCCGCCAAGAAGGCGCTTCAGAGCTACAACAAGTTGGGCGGCGCCAACTGCAAGCGGGCGATCACCTGGCTCGCACAGGCCGACCTCGACCTCAAAGGCGCCAAAGAGCTAGACCCTGAGTTGGTCATGGAGGTCCTTGTCGCTCGACTCAGCAAGCTTCGCTAGTCGCCCAGGCGTTTCGGAACTGAGACCGTCGTGTTGCGCTGGTGCAGAAAACAAAATCTCCATTTTGGAACGTCCGTGCACCGAAAACGACGAAAGCGCCGCACGGTGGCGGCGCTCAGGTCGAAATGAAGTGAGTCAGTCGACGGACTGGAGCTGCTTCATGAGGCGGCTCTTCTTGCGAGCTGCTGCGTTCTTGTGCATGACGCCCTTCTGGGCGGCCTTGTCGATGCGCTTAATGGCAAGACGCAGTGCCTCGGTGCTGCCATCGGTGCCAGCGGCGGCCTGAGCAGCCTTGACACGGGTCTTCACCTCGGCACGAACCGACTTGTTACGCTCGGCGCGCTTGGCATCGGTGAGGATGCGCTTTTTCTGGCTCTTGATATTTGCCATGTTCCTGATGCCTTCTTTGTCGATCTCGTCGGGCCACAGAGAGCGGATCCGAACAGCCATGAGACTCTACCGAGCCAGGTGCCCACCCCCAACGTAGATTGCATGTGAACAACTTCATGAATGGGGCTGAGGAGTAGGCGAACCTGGATGCGAGGGGATCGAACCTGCCAGATAGCTTTGGCAGCGACATGGAAATGGACAAGATCCGCAACTTTTCGATCATCGCGCACATTGATCACGGCAAATCAACGTTGAGCGATCGCATCCTCGAGATCTCGGGGGCGGTGCAATCTCGTGACATGAAGGCGCAGTACCTCGACACGATGGACCTCGAGCGTGAGCGCGGCATCACGATCAAGGCTCAGAACGTTCGGGTGACTTGGAAGGGCCACACCTTCCACCTGATCGACACGCCCGGCCACGTCGACTTCGGCTACGAAGTCAGCCGCAGCCTTGCTGCCTGTGAAGGCGTCGTGCTTGTGGTCGACGCAGCGCAGGGCATCGAGGCGCAGACCCTCGCCAACTGCTACCTCGCGCTCGAAAACGATCTCGAGATTGTGGCTGTGCTCAACAAGATTGACCTGCCGGCCGCCGACGTCGACCGCTACGCCGGCGAGATCGAACAGGTCCTCGGCATCCCGCGCGAGGAGATCCTGCCGATGTCGGCCAAAACTGGCCTCGGCGTTCCCGAGTTGCTCGACGCGATCATCGAGCGCATTCCCGCACCGAAGGGTGACCCTGACGCACCGCTCCAGGGTCTGATCTTCGACTCCCAGTTCGATCAGTACCGCGGCGTTGTGTCGTCGGTCCGCATCATGCAGGGCACGATGAAGTCGGGCGAGAAGCTCCAGTTCATCAACGCCGGCGCGCAGCACGAAGCGATCGAAATCGGCGCCCGGATGCCTGTGATGACTCCGCTGAAAGAGATGGGCCCGGGCGAAGTCGGCTACATCGTCGCTGGCATCAAAGACGTCGGCGATGCCAAGTCGGGTGAAACGGTCACCACGGCGAACCACGGCTCGACCGAGGCGCTTCCTGGCTACCGCGAGCCGCTGCCCATGGTCTTCTCAGGCCTGTTCCCGATCGACGGTGACGACTTTGAGAACATGCGGGAGGCCCTTGGCAAGCTGAAGCTGAACGACGCCTCGATCACCTACACCCCCGAGTCGTCCGGTGCGCTCGGCTTCGGGTTTCGCTGCGGATTCCTCGGCCTCCTCCACATGGAGATCGTGAAAGAGCGCCTCGAGCGCGAGTTTGGCCTCGCACTCATCGCCACGGCACCGAGCGTCGAGTACCTCGTTACCAAGACTGACGGCACCCAGATCAAGGTCGATAACCCCGCTGACCTGCCTGAAGCGCAGAGCATCAACTTTGTCGAGGAGCCGTTCTTCAAGATCTCGATCATCACACCCACCGACTACACCGGCCCGCTCATGGACCTCTGTCAAACGCGGCGTGGCGAGATGCAGAAGATGGAATACCTCTCGCCTGAGCGGATGGAACTCGTTTACGAGGTGCCGCTCGCTGAAGTGGTCGTCGACTTCTTTGACCAGATGAAATCGCGGAGCAAGGGCTACGCAAGCCTCGACTACGAGCTATCCGGCTACCGCAAGAGCAACCTCGTCAAAGTCGACCTGCTCCTCAACGCGATCCCCGCCGATGCGTTCTCGACGATCGTGCACCGTGACAAGGCGTACGCCTACGGCAGTCGCATGTGCGAGAAGTTGAAGGAACTCATCCCGCGACAGATGTTTGACGTGCCGATCCAGTCGGCCATCGGCGGCAAGATCATCAGCCGTGAAACGGTGAAGGCGAAGCGCAAAGACGTCACTGCCAAGTGCTACGGCGGCGATATCACGCGTAAGCGAAAACTGCTCGAGAAGCAGAAAGATGGCAAGAAGAAAATGAAGTCGATCGGTCGAGTCGAAGTTCCCGGCAACGTCTTCATCGACGCCCTGAAGCTCGACGACTAGAGAAGCCCGGCGCACCCGGCGCAGATTGCAGCTGATGACAGCGATGTTTCTCGGCGCAACACTGGTCGCGACATCGTGCACCGGAACCGGCTGCATCAGACTCTTCGGATCTCGTGGCCTGCGCTCCGGGTACTTCCGTGGTCTCCGACGCGTTGGCGTTGCCGAGCGCAGTCATCGAGGCGGTCGGCTCGGTGGCGGCAACCTTGGATTTTCGAATTGCTGCAGCAGCGCAAGAGGGCGAAGCGTCGATCAGCGCGCCGGTCGACGATGTCACCGTCGACGCCAATCATCGGGTGGCGGCAGCAACATCTGATGGTGCCGTTGGTCTTTATGAGCTGTCCAGTCCATTGCCGACGTCGGTGGTGAGGCTGAGGATGTTTCCAGTTGCTCGTCCTTTCGTAGCGTTGTCGACACGGCACATGACGGCACATGACGGCACATGACGGCACATGACGGCACATGACGGCACATGACGGCACGTCGACATCACACGACTTCACCGTCTCGATGATCGATCTCGACACTGGCCGCACGCTGCACACGTTTGCGCTCCACGGGAACACTGTTCTCGTCACAGCCATCTCGCCGAATGTCGATTGCCCTCTCTCCCGACGGTCGCATTCCTGCTGCGGGCGCGGACGACACGGCGGTCCGGCTGTATCCGACCGAGACCGGGGAAATGGTGGGCGACCTGGTCGGCCATGACGGGTCAGCGATCGCAGCTGCTTTCTTGGACGATGGCGAGCGTCTCGTATCGGGCTCATAAGACGGAACGGCAATCGTCTGGCGCTATGTCGTCGTGCCAACGCCAAAACGAGCGGTTGCTGCCCGGTGACGGTGCAAGCCGATCCAAACGCCAGACTCTCGGCGTGAATGAACAGTGGGGTGACCGGCGGTGAGTGCTCCAATCGCTGCCCGCGAACCTGCAGCACCACCCGGATCCGGATCGACCACGTTCCGGTCGCTGCGGTACTACAACGCTCGGCTGTTCTTCGCCGGCCTGCTGGTGTCGAACGTCGGCACGTGGATGCATCTCACGGTGATGTCGATTCTTGTGTTCCGCCTCACGGGCGAGGCAAGCAAGGTCGGCTTCACGATCGCGTTCCAATTTGCGCCGATGCTGTTTCTCGGCGCGTATGCGGGGGCGATGGCCGATCGGCTGAACAAGCGGAAGATGGCAATCATCACCCAGTCGGCGATGGCCAGCCAGGCACTGCTGCTCGGGCTCCTCGACCTGACGGGCGTCATGAACCTCCCGCTGGTCTACGCGATGTCGCTGTTCCTCGGCATCGCGAATGCCTTCGATAACCCGGCGCGTCGCAGCCTCGTCACCGAACTGGTCGAGCCTGCCGAAATTCCGAATGCGACGTCGCTGAACACGGCGGTGATGACGTCGTCGCGCATCTTCGGGCCAGCAGTCGGTGCAGTTCTCGTCGGCGTGATCGGCACCGGGTGGTGCTTCATCTTGAACGGGGTCACGTTCTCGGCGATCATTTTCTCGCTCACATCGTTGCGCCGTGACGAGATGTTCATGTCGGCGCCACGACCGAAGGGCGGCCAGCCCGTGCGGGAAGCACTGCGGTTCATCTCGGGCCGCCGCGACCTGCTCGTGCTGTTCGTCGTGCTGCTCATCGTCTCAACCTTCTCGTTCAACCAGCAGGTCGTCTTGCCCAAACTGGCCGAACAGCGGTGGGGCGGTGACCAGGCATTCGGCTATGTGCTCGGTGTGATGTCGGTGGGCTCGCTGACCGGTGCGTTGTTGACCGCGCGTCAGCACCGCGTGTCGATGCGCTGGTACTTCGGCAACATTGTCGTGCTCGCCGTCGCCGGTTTTGGGATCGCCTGGTCGCCGAATATTTGGGTGGCATTCCTGTGGGCGGTGCCGCTCGGCGCAGGGTCATCCGGATTCATCACTGCCGCGAATGCGATCATGCAGCAGGAAAGCCCGAGCGACATGCGCGGCCGGTTGATGGCACTCCAAGCCGTTGCGTTCCTTGGCTCAACACCGATTGGTGGCCCGATCACCGGTGTGATCGCTGATCAAATCAGTGTCGAGTGGTCGCTCGGCTACGGCAGCGTGATCAGCCTGATCGCTGTTGCAGGAGCCGTTGCGGCGTGGCTCGCCACGGGTCGGAGTTTTGCTCCCAAGGCTCCAGCGGCCACCTGAAGCTGTTCACTACTGTGGGTGTCCTCATGACTGACGCTGCGACTGC
>JBLIMF010000136.1:0-7074 GCA_047638615.1 Gammaproteobacteria bacterium | reverse complement strand
GTTCACGATGGTGACCGTCAACGCAAGGTGACTATGTGGCCGCTGCGACAAGCCAGGCTGTGACAGCGACGACGAAAACCAGCATGATTGCTTCGGCCGTGACCGTGTTTCGCAGATCGGTGAGGAGTTCGGGTGATTCGGGAGCCGCCTCGAGGGAGGGAAGAAGCCGGAAGTGGTTGTAGGCGCCACCAATCATGGCGAGGCCGACCGCTGTGGTCTTGAGGAGCAGAATCTGGCCCCACGGTGTTCCAATAAGTTCGCCGAAAGAGTCGAGTACGAGGAACGCCATGATTCCGCCAGCAACGACAACCGAGGCGAGTGCGATCGTGGCGATCTTGGAGAAGCGAACGATAAGTTCGACGACTCGCATTGGTCGGTGCGATCGATAGCGCGACCAGACGACGGCGGCCATGGTGGTCACTCCCCCGACCCACACTGCACCGGCGATGACGTGCACGCTGTTCACGAGTGCGTGGAGCGGCCGGAAACCTTTGCTGACCGTGTGTCCGTCGAACCAGAACGACGCGATGATCAAGACCATGCTGGCCATTGCGAGCCGCGAGCGAGCGTTGGGGGTCCAGCGCACGATCGGGTCGCCGACTTCGTCAGGGGTTCTCGATGTTGGGACGTCGCCGACAACCGCAGACGAGAGCGATCGGACGACCGGCGGACGCCGCATCACGCGCTGGACCCGACTTTGCGAGATCGTCCCGCCGAGACCCACGGCGACCCCGATGCCGCCGATGATGCGCAGCGCAGTCGCGAAGCCTGGTGCCGTCGACCACCCCGACGTCAGCGACTCGGCACCGATTCGTGAGACGCCGACGTATTCGATTGCAGCGCCGACGATGATGACGACGCCAAGCACACGAATTGCCGACAAGGCATGTCGGACTTCTTCGCGACGGCCCCGCAACGCTGTCGCGACGAATGCGAAGGCGCCAAGCCCGAGTGCGATACCGAGGAATCCGACGAGGCGCCCGACCGTGGCTGTGGTCAGACCGGGCGTCGAGTTGTCGGTGGTGAGGAACTCATCGAGGGTCTGAGCAACCGGCGCGACCGCGTCGGGGACTTCAGCTGGCACAGCTTCGGGTGCGACGCTGGTGCTCGGTGGTGGAGAATCGGTGGAAGCTGGTGCGTTGACGGTGAAGGAGAACGCCCCTTCGATCGGATGCGCGTCGGCCGCCTGCACGTTCCAGCGGATGCCGACTTGGCCACCGGCGAGTGGCGGGTCGAACGTGATCGAGAAGATCTTGTCGTCGATGTTTGTAAAACTCGCGGCCGCTTGCACGACCCCGTCAGGTGTCAGGGCGACGAACTGGTCTCCGACTGGGTTGGCTTCGCCAGTGAAGACGATGGTCACGAGGCTGACGGGCTCGTCGATTGCTGTTCCCTCGGCTGGGGTCGACGATTGAAAGCCGGTATGGGCACTCGCCGTTGTCGGAGACAACACGAGTCCAGCGGCCACGACCAGCACTCCGATGACAGCGGCGAGGCGACGGGCGAAGTAACGACGCGACAGGTCCGTGGGAAGTATGGATTCAGACATGCCCAAATATTCTACGACGCAATGTCGTACTTCTCTCGTCAGCCCAATGCGATTGCCGCAACGCCGCTCAGGACGGTCACTGTTCGAAACCCTGCCGCTCTTGCTCGGAGCGGACGTAGGCGATGACGTCGTCGATCTCGTCGTCGTCGAGGCCCGTGATCGCTGCCATCTCTCCGAAGTTCCAGTGATGCTGCTGGGCCCCATTGATGATGGCCGAGCGGAAGGCGTCGTCGCCGTGATGGTTGGGTTCATAGACGATCGACAAGTGCGAGGGCCCCTTGTCGGTGCCCTGCAGATTGGCACCATGGCACGACGCACAATTGGACTGGTACAAATCACCGCCGCCACCCAATCCGCCAGGAGATGCGGGTTCCGTCGTCGCCGGGGCACTGCCGCATGCGGCTGCGATCAGGACGAGTACCCCCGTTACCGCTGCTGCAATCGTTGTGTGACGTTGCCACAGCGGGACCCTGACGGCCTCTCTGCTTCCCGGGCTGGCTGCGTGGAGGATTTTCTGCACATCTCCTAAGCTACGACATATTGTAGTTATTGAAACGTCGGACCGGATGCGAGGAGGTGAACTGTGATCGCTGCGATGTTCATCGTCGTGGGCGTCGTCTTCAGCTCGGCGTCGAGCGCACTCCGACAGCAGATGCCGTGGATCACCATTGCGGTCGGTGCAGCCGTGCTGGCCCACGACTCGATCGTTGATGCGGGGACCAATCTCCAAACACGATTCGTACTGTTCACCCAGTTTGTCGGTGCGAGCCGCATTGCGCCCGTCATCGTCGGGGTGACCGCACTGGCCTTCCTCGGGTTCCGGCTACGCCACCGCAACATAGGTACTATCGACACCAAGACATTGGCGTCCAGGCCAATACCTTCGACCAGTAGTCTCGACCAGGCCGCCACATCAGAAACAACTTCAGCACTATGACCCGACGAGCCGACGGCGCCCTCGAAACCGATGTCCTCCGAGCGCTTTGGAACATTGACCGGCCAGCATCCCCGAGTGACGTCATCGAGGACATGTGTACCAACCTCGCCTACACCAGCATTGCCACGATCCTCGGCCGGCTGTGCGACAAAGGTTTGGCGACCCGGAAGCGGGCCGGCCGTGCCTATAAGTACGAGGCCGCAAGCAGTGAAGCAGACCTCACCGCTCAGCGCTTGCGGGCAATCCTGCATGCAGCATCGGACCGACAGTCAGCGCTCGCCGGATTCGCTGAGGCACTCGACCCCGCCGACGCCGCCCAACTCTTCGCCATCTTGAACGACGCACCGTGATCAACTTCGTTGCACTCCCCCTCATTGTCACGCTGTGCGTCGCGCGAGCTGGTAGCCGCCGCCTCGACCGGCTCAGCCCGGCCACTGCAGCGCGTTGCAGCGCCTTCCTGCTCGCTGCCGTAGCGATCTCTGCGGTCCCGACGCTGTGGCTGATCGGGCTCAGCGGCCTCGCACACATTGGCTTCCACAACCCCGTGATCGACTGGTCCCTCCATCTTCTACCCGGGTATCGGCCCTTGGGCGCTCTCGTCGGCATCGCCTCGTTGGCCGCTGCGCTCGTCGGTACAATCCGCGCCGCACGCGTCCTCACGCACCACCAGCAGCTTCGCCGCACCGGCACGCGCTCTGTTGAGTTCATCGATACCGATGAGATTTATGCTTACACGTTCCCTGGCCCGGCCGGGACGATCGCGATCTCGGGTGGCCTACGGAAAGCCCTTGCCGACGACGAGTTCGACGTCGTCCTCGCCCACGAACGAGCACATGCCCGGCACCGGCACGACCGATTCAAGCTGCTGGCACTCGTCACCACCGCGTTCGTCCCATTCACGGCGCCCGTCATGGCGCGCCTCGATTTCTATCTTGAACGATGGGCCGACGAAGCAGCCCTCGATCACACCGGCGCTGATCGACGCCTCGCTGCTCGCACCGTTGCCAAGGTCGCACTCGCCAGCGCAAGCCCCACCCCGGCACTGGGCATCGCCGATCACGGCGTTGCCGCCCGCGCTACTGCGTTGCTGGAACCGGTAGAACATCCGAACCTCACCACACGCATCCAAACCGCCGTGATCATCGGCGCCACTCTCGCGCTCGCGATCTATCAAGTGCATCACAGCGTCATGTTCGCCGCCGACCTGGCGCGCTGAACCGACGCACCGCCGCTCTCTCACGCTGCCATGGGTCACGATCACGGAGCAACCAGACTTGACATCGACGTCGACGACCGGGTTCGTCGACGCATGTGGGCCGCAGTCGCCGTGTGCGCTGTCGGCGTCATCATCGGGATGATCGTGCTGTGGCCGGGTAGCTCCGACAGCGGGTCTGACCCCCTCGGCCTCGACGGCGACCCAATCACAGCACGGGTGACTTCCCAAGCCGTCGAACCGTGCAGCTATGACCCGTTGCTGGGATGCCGACAGATCGAACTCATCCCCGGCTCCGGCGCCTTCGAGGGCGAACGCTTGAGCTTCGAGCAGTCCCTCAACAGTCCGATCCGCGCTGGCAACTCGATTCGCGTCGACATCGTGATCCAAGACAACGGGTCACCGCTGATCTTCTTCTACGATTTTGAACGCTCAACACCGCTGTTGTTGTTGCTTCTTGTGTTCGTCACAGCAATTGTCGTCCTCGGTCGGTGGCGCGGCGTCGGCGCACTGGCCGGGCTCGCAGCGAGCCTCGTCGTGATCGTTGCGTTCATCCTCCCAGCACTGCTGGAAGGGTCGAATGCTGTCGCTGTTGCGCTCGTCGCTTCAGGCCTGATTGCGTTCATTGCGCTTTTCTTGGCCCACGGGTTCAACCTCGCGACCGCCGCTGCGCTCTTGGCCTCGATCGCAAGCCTCGCCCTCACCGCAGTGTTGGCGTGGCTGTTCGTCGTCACGTCAAAACTCACCGGCCTCGCCGACGAAACGGTTGGATACCTCAGCGCTTTGGGCAGCGACGTCAACCCGCAGGGGCTCTTGCTTGCTGGCGTCGTGATTGGCTCGCTCGGCGTCCTCGACGACGTCACCGTCACTCAGGTGTCGGCTGTATGGGAGCTCAAGCACGCCAAACCCGACGCCGACTTCACGGAGCTGTACAGCAGGGCGGTACGGATCGGACGCGACCACATCTCCTCGACCGTGAACACACTCTTCCTCGCGTACGCAGGTGCGTCGCTGCCGCTGATGTTGTTATTCCGCGAAGCAGGCCAGTCCTTGTCGTCAGTCGCAACTCGAGAAATCGTTGCGGTCGAGGTCGTGCGGGCTCTGGTGGGCTCGATTGGCCTGGTCGCGTCCGTACCCATCAGCACAGCGCTTGCCGCCGCCACACTGGCCAGCCGGTCTCGACCCGCCGACGAGGTTCCAGCAGCACCGTGATCCCCACGGCAAGGTCGCGCTGACCAGCACTCGTAGCGAGGAGTCGGATTCCCCGTGCCCCGACCCGCACGTCGCTGGGCAACAAGAGTTCTCTTGCATCGTGTCGCACTTCTCCTTGCGTCGACGATCCGCGCCACTAACACGAGTTCGCCACCTCAGCACAGTCATCGCTGTGGCGATCTCAGCGCTCGCCCTGGTCCCCTCGTCGGTGATCGCGCACCACGGCAGCGATGCTGCCAAGCAGGCCGCAGCAGATATCCAGGCGGCACAAGATCGTGCCAACGATGCGTCCCAAGCCATGTTCGATGCCGAGTCAGACATCGATGGACTTGGCATCGATATCGCAGCTACCGACATGCAAGACGGTCTCGAGGCACAAGCCGTACGAAGCTTCGTTGGTGCCGGGTCGGGCGGAGACTTTGACCTCTTCATCGACTTCGACGACAGCAACGACAGCAACGACAGCAACGACAGCAACGACAGTCTCACCGCAGATGTCATGTCTGCAATGACACGCGAGACAGCGCACGACGATCTGCCAGAGACAGTCAAAGCCGAGATCGAAACGCTGGCCGAGATCGAAGCGGAACGGCTCGGCAATGAAGAGTTCGAGCATGGACTCCAACGACAGCGCGAGCGTCGCGCAGCAGAGGAGGCCGTTCTTGCTGCGCGACAGGCCGGAGAGGAAGCCGCACAGCAACCGTCGGCGAACGCTTCCGGTCAGCGGACCGAAAGCGTTTGCCGACGCGTGGGGCGCCCCTCCGTCGGGCGATCGCTCCCATGAGGGTGTCGACATGATGTCCCGCGAGGCACTCCCCTCGTTGCGGTCGAACCCGGGTCAGTCAGATTCACGACCAACAACCTCGGCGGCAACGCGATCTGGCTGACCGGAAACAGCGGCGCCACGTACTACTACGCACACCTCAACGCATCGAAGGGATGGAAGGGATCGAGCAGACCGGAATCGACAACGCCAGCAACGACTCGGTGTCGCTGTGGCTCGAGAGTGGCCAACCCGACAACGTGGCTGCCGGAGCCCTTGTCGACATCTGTGCAGGAAACTCACTCAATGACATCGATGGTGAGCCTCGCCAAGTGCTCGCCGAGGTGTCGGTCCAGGCAGCGCTGTCGTCCAATATCGAGCGCCAGCAAGCCGAATTGAACGATGGGTGCTCATCGACCGCACTTGTCAGATCATGTTCATCGGCACCCGCGCAGACGCCACTTACGTGTTCCCGACCTCCACAGCATCAGAAGGGTTCGAAACTCGAGACCAGGGCTGCGCCGAAGCGTTCAGGTTCAACCCTGCACTTGACAACGGCGGCTGGCATGACAACAACGAAACCTCGTGAAAACTCGACTGAGTGGAGTCGAGAGAACATACGACACATCGTAGTATTTGGTCCGTGGATAACCCTCGACCTGGCGCACGCTCGCACTTCCGCGACGAACAGCGTCGCGCGCCGACATTCACGCGAAGGCATCTCCTCTTCGCCGGTCTCGCCGCCACGACGACAGTCGGATATGCCTCGTTTTCATCCGGTCAATCATCTTCCGGTGACCGCATGCCGTCCGTGAACACGACAGGCGGAGCGGGTCCAGTGCAATTGCTGCCCCAACCCACCCAACCGGACCAACCGGCCGCGGCGGAGACCGTCCAGACAACAGTTCCCGAGCTCGCCCAAAATCTCAGCCAGGGAATGGTCGGCAACGAGGTGAAGCTGATGCAAGCAGCACTCGCTGCACGACAATTCGATCCCGGGCCCATCGATGGGATCTTTGGCGGAGCAACCGTTCGTGCCGTGTGGGCGTTCGAGAAGATCGTGCTCGGGACGCCGCGTACCGAGATGCGCGGTGTCGTTACGCCCGACATCTGGAGGCAGATGAACAGCGACGTGCGCGTCGCCCCTCGCCGCACTCCGGGCGGAACGCACATGGAGGTGTATATCCCCGAGCAGGTTTCGGTGCTGTTCAAGGATGGGGAGGCTCGGGTCATCAGCCACGTATCGTCCGGCGAGAACATCGAGTGGTGCGACGTCGTCGACATCGACCTCGACGACGGCACGACCGAAGAAAAGGGGATCTGCGGTATATCGCTGACCCCGGGCGGTGTCTTCCACTTCGAACGCAAGGTCGATGGTTGGCGCAACGCCAAGCTCGGCC
>JBLIMF010000135.1:0-7200 GCA_047638615.1 Gammaproteobacteria bacterium | reverse complement strand
GGGAGACGGGCGATGTCAGGTGGTGATTCCGCGGTATCGAACCGGAGCGGCGTCGAGTTCTTCGGCGTGGTGGGCGGCCCAGCCGGCGATTCGGGCAACAGCGAAAAGCGGAATGTCTGCGGGGAGGCCGAGTCGCCATGACAGAGCTCCCAGCGCGAGGTCGATGTTCGGATGCTTCGGGATGAGCCGCCCCACCTCGGCGAGTACCTCGTCGACGAGGGAGAGATCACCGAGCTGGCGAACCTGTTGGAGGAGAACGTCGAACCGTGGATCGCGACCTCGGTAGACCTTGTGACCGAACCCAGGGATCCGCCGCCGCTCGGCACGCCACTGGGCAATCGTTGATTCGACGCCGGACTGAGCGCACTCGGTGAGGAAGCAATGGACCTGTTCGGCTGCGCGTCCGTGGAGCGGCCCGGCCACGACAGCCAGCCCAGCGGAAATTGACAGATACGGATTCGCCCGAACGCTCGCTGCCACTCGTACGGCCAGCGTGCTCGATGCCAACTCGTGGTCCGCGAGCAGGCACAGGGCGCTGTCGATTGCATTGACGGCCTCGTCGCTCGGTCGAGTGATCCACGCCGCTGTGAGTCGGCGTGCAAACAGCCCTGTCGCTCGAGTCGAGCCCAGTAAAGACGGGGTGCACAGCAGCAGGCGCCGCGCGGCGGCGGGTGCATTGTCATCTGGGTGGCGAGCGCCGAGCACGTGAGCGGCAACGGCCAACCGGCTGATTGAGTCGAGTTCCGCAAGAGCGTCAAGGGCCGCCCAATCTGCCCGGTCGGCTGCTGGCCACCTTGTGGCTTGAGCGAGTGTCCCTGACCACAGCAGCTCGGCCACGTCTTCGAAATGGTGCGACGCAACGATGTTGGTGATGTCATAGCCGCGCACCACCACGCCGCCTTCGTGGAGGCGGGTGATAGCCGAGGACACCCGAACATCGATCGTCGGGCGCGGGCCGGGTGCTGCCCGTCGGCTTCGTGTGGCCAGTGCTTCGACCTCGTCGAGCGCGAAGAGCGAGGTCCGGCCGTCGGGCGCACTGCTGCGCTCAATCCGGCCACGACTCACGTACGCGTACAAAGTCGACGTGCTCACTCCCAGCATTCGAGCGGCCTCATCACTCCCAATCAGCGTCGTCATTCTACCATTTTGAACGTTGAGCTTGATGAAATCAATGTTGATCGAATCAATGTTGATTCTGAGGGTTGACGGATGAACAATCGACACCATGACCACCCAGATGATCGAAGTCCCCGCCGGCCTGAACGGCGTCGTGGCAGCCGACACCAGAATTGGCGCGGTGCATGGTGACGAGGGCTTCTTCCACTACGGCGGGCGCGATGCGACCGAGTTGGCCAGAACTCGATCGTTTGAAGAGGTGTGGTTCCTCGTTCGTAATGGGCGCCTGCCTGGCGCCGACGAACTGGCCGCATTCTGCTCCGCGGTCGCCGTAGCCCGACGGGTTCCGGCGGAGTTGCACGGGATCATCCGCACTGTCGTATCCAGCGATGCCAGCATGCTGAGCAAGTTGTGTTCGGTCCTGAGTACCGCTGCCGGCTTCGGCCCCGTCATCGACATTGATGTCGCGACCCGCGAGGCACAGACGTTGCAGCTGGCTGCGATGGTTCCCTCGATATTGGCAGCGCTCCATCGGACCTCTCTGGGGTTGCAGATCATCAATCCGGATCCGACCCTCGGGCATGCCGCTGCGTACCTTCACGAGGTCACAGGAGTGCGGCCGACGCCCGTTGCGGCACGAGCGGTCGAGCAATACATGATTCTCACGCTTGACCATGGCTTCAACGCATCGACGTTCACGGCTCGGGTCGTAGCGTCGACTGGAGCAAGCGTTGCGGACTCGGTGTGTTCTGCGTTGGGTGCTCTGGCCGGTCCGCTCCACGGCGGGGCGCCAAGCCGGGCGCTCGACGCACTCGACGAGATCGGAACAGCCGATCGCGCCGCTGAGTGGGTGCGGGGTGAAATGGCTGCGGGGCGCAAAATCATGGGCTTCGGTCATGCCGTGTATCGGGCGCCTGACCCCCGATCGGAGCTGCTGCGCGAAGTTGCCGAGCGGCTGGGCGGGGAATTGGTGGAGCGAGCTACGGCCATCGAGGCTGAGATCCTCGTGACGCTTGCCGAATTGAAGCCCGGGCGGCCGCTCCCGAGCAACGTCGAGTTTTATGCGGGCGTCGTGATGGAGAGTGCCGGTTTGCCACGGTCGATGTTCACCCCGACGTTCGCCGTGAGCCGGACCTGTGGCTGGTGCGCCCACATCGTCGAGCAGGCGGCAGCCGACAAGCTCATTCGCCCGTCGTCCCGATACGTGGGCCCACCCGTTAGTCGCTGATTTATCGGCAAACCGAGACCATCTTGCCGCGTGATCGCTGGGAGTCATTCTCTCTTTCGCTGAGGGGGCGTGAATATCGGATTTCGGTGGGAGCTGGTGGGGATAGCCTCGGTCAAGTGTCAGATGCCCCCAAGATCAGCGCCGCGGATGTGAGCAAGGTGGCCACCTTGGCCAGGCTCTCTCTGACCGACGACGAGTTGACTACCGCGACCGCTGAATTGTCGGCAATGCTCGACCATTTCGCTGACATCGATGCACTCGATCTCGACGGGATCGAGCCGATGATGCAGCCGACACCGCTCGCCAACGTGATGCGCGAAGACGTTGTGGGGGAGACCCTCGATCGTGACGAAGTGCTCGGTCAAGCGCCCCTCGTCGAAGACGGTCGTTTCCGCGTGCCGCCGATCCTCGGGACCGAGGCATGAGAAGCATGGGCGATCAGCCGACCAACGCCGTCGACCTTGCCGAGAACGTTCGCAACGGCACCACAAAGGCCGTCGACGTCGTTAATGAACATCTCGCACGAATCGATGAACGTGACGGTGAGATCAACGCCTTCAACCTCGTGCTTGCCGATCAAGCACGTGAACGCGCCACCGAGATCGACGAGATGACATCGACCGGTCGCGACCCGGGCCCGCTCGCTGGCGTCCCGGTCGCACTGAAGGACAACCTGTGTACACGCGGTATTCCGACCACGTGCTCGTCCAAGATTCTTGCTGGGTGGGAGCCGCCGTACGACGCCACTGTGGTTACCCGGCTTCGTGATGCTGGTGCGATCTTCGTCGGTAAGACCAACCTCGACGAGTTCGCCATGGGATCGAGCACCGAGAATTCAGCATTCGGTCCGACTAAGAACCCGCTCGACACCACTCGCGTTCCTGGTGGCTCGTCGGGTGGCTCGGCCGCAGCCGTGGCCGCCAACTTCGCACCTCTCAGTTTGGGCTCAGACACAGGCGGATCGATTCGGCAACCCGCTGCACTCTGTGGAGTGGTCGGCGTCAAGCCCACCTACGGCGCAGTCAGCCGACTCGGGCTGATCGCATTCGGTTCGAGCCTCGACCAGATCGGCCCGTTCGCACGCACAGTGCGCGACGCAGCCGTCGCACTCGAAACGATCAGTGGCCATGATCCGGGCGACTCGACGAGTATTGAGCACGGCCCACTTGACCTCAGCCGCACCCTCGATTCAGGTGTCGCGGGCCTACGCGTCGGGCGTATCAGCGACCTACCGAAAGGCGCAAGCCCTGACGTGGAGGAACGCATTGAGGCAGCCTTCGCTGCATTGCGTGAAGCCGGGGCCGAGATCGTCGACGTCGAAATGCCCGCATTCAGCTACGGCCTCACCGCCTACTACCTCATTGCGCCCGCCGAAGCGTCGAGCAACCTGGCCCGTTTCGACGGCGTTCGATTCGGTATGCGCACGGCAGCACCTGACACAAACTCGATGTACACGGCCACGCGCACCGAAGGTTTCGGCGACGAAGTGAAGCGGCGCATCATGCTCGGCACGTATGCATTGTCTGCCGGTTACTACGACGCTTACTACGGGCGTGCACAGAAAGTCCGCCGGCTCATCGCCAACGACTTCGCTGCGGCCTATGCCAAGGCCGACGTGCTGCTCACGCCGGCATCGCCAACCGTCGCGTTCAAACTCGGCGACAAGGCCAGCGACCCGTTGGCCATGTACCTCTGCGATACGTACACGATCCCCTCGAACCTCACCGGCGACCCAGGTATGTGCGTCCCATTCGGTACCGGCGAACACGGCTTGCCGGTCGGCGTGCAGATCCTCGCCCCGGCGCTCAAGGACCACGTGATGTTCCAAGCCGCAGCGGCACTTGAACGGCACATGCAGAACCACCAGGATCAGAACGTGAGCGGATCATGAGCATCACCTACGTGAACGACGACGGCTACTACCCGTCGAACGAAGCACACGCTCGCTGGGAGCACGAGGGCTACGAGTTGGTCGTCGGCCTCGAGGTGCATGTCGAACTCGCCACGCGGACCAAGCTGTTCTCGGCCGCACCAAACCGCTTCGGTGACGAGCCGAACACGAACATCGACCCGGTCACGCTCGGCCTGCCCGGTGCGCTGCCGGTACTCAACCGCCAGGCAGTCGAGCTGGCAATTCGCCTCGGCCTCGCACTCAACTGCACTGTCCAGAAGTCGACGTTCGCCCGTAAGAACTACTTCTACCCGGACATGCCGAAGGCGTATCAGATCAGCCAGTACGACGAGCCGATCAACATCGATGGCTGGCTCGACCTCCCTGACGGCTTCCGAGTCGGCATCGAGCGCGGTCACCTCGAAGAAGACACTGGCAAGTCGACGCACGTTGGTGGCGCCGGTGGCCGTATCCACGGTTCCGACTACTCACTGATCGACTTCAACCGGGCCGGTGTTCCACTGGTTGAGATCGTCAGCCGCCCGGACATCCGGCATCCCGAGCAGGCCAAGGCCTATGTGACCGAACTGCGTGGCATCCTCGTCGCCGTTGGTGCCTCTGACGCGAAGATGGAAGAAGGCTCGATGCGCGTCGATGCCAACGTTTCGGTCCGCAAGCCAGGCGCCGACTTCAACACTCGTTGTGAAATTAAGAACGTCAACTCGGTGCGTTCGCTCGGCCGAGCAATCGAGTACGAGGCGCAGCGCCAAGTCCTCCTGCACGAGGCGGGCGAGCCCGTCGTGCAGCAGACGCGGCACTGGGACGAGAACGACGGCCGGACCCACACGTTGCGGTCGAAGGAAGACGCCGACGACTACCGCTACTTCCTCGAACCCGATCTCGTCGTCGTCGACCCCGGCATCGAATGGATCGAAGCAGTCCGCGCCGCACTGCCCGTGCTCCCTGCAGAGCGTCGGGCCGGGCTCGCAGCAATCACTGGTCTGGCGGCCAATTCGGAAGCAATCATGGTCGTGGCCGAACGTGGCCACGACAGTTTCGTTATTGACGTCGCCAAGCACGGCGGCAAGGCAGAGATCGCACTCAAGCATCTGCAGCAATCGCCCGAAGCTGCTGGCGTTCCAGCAGAAGATGTTGCCAAACTGACCACCATGGAAGCTTCCGGCGGGCTGACGGCCACGCAGGCCAAGCAGGTCCTTGCAGACATGGTCGAAGCCGGCGGCGGCGATGCGGAAGCGATTGCAGCCGACAAGGGCTTTGAGGCAATGAACAACTCCGAACTTGAGTCGATGGTCGACGCAGCAATCGCAGCTCAACCTGGCGCGTGGGAGAAGTTCTGTGCCGGAGAAGGCAAGGCCATGGGCGCGCTCGTTGGCGCCGTCATGAAAGCTTCGAAGGGGCAGGCTGACGGCAAGGCCGTCACAGCGCTCCTCAACGCCAAGAAGAGCTGATCCGCGTCAGCTTGCAGCTACCTCTGCTTCGTATCGAGCGGTTGCTTCGTCAACGGCTGCCAGCTGTTTTTCGGCGAGCTCGGGTCGTGATTTCTCCGCGCGATCTGCGGCGTCAATCAAACTGCCGACGCTGCCCTGGAAATGCGGCATCACGTGGCGTGCAAGTAGCTCGTAGCTCTTGCGCGTCGCTTCGGTGTTGGCCCAGTTGTGGCTGAGCGTCAGATACGCACCGAAACCACCGTTCGACTGCTCGAGCAGTTCTTCGATTTGAGCAATTGCTTGGTCAGGCGTTCCGATCACGCCGAGCCCGCCGTTGACAAAGTCGACCATCTCGTCGATGTCGCCGCCCTCGACCGCCATTTGTGGAAACGCCGCAACGTTTTGGAAGTAGCGGAACCATTGGGTGATGCCGTACTCGACGTCCTGGCGGGCCTGTTCTTCGGTTTCAGCGATGTGCATCAGCCCGACAAGGCGCCATTTGTCGCGGTCGGCCACTTGGCCGTGCTGTGCGGCAACGTCTTCTTGGATACTCCAGTGGTGGGCCAGCACGTCCATCCCAATCGCTACCGTGGCGCCGAGCGAGAGGACCCCGGCGCCGTACTTTCCAGCCAGCTTCGCGCCCGACGGAGAGGCAACGGCTGCGACGGCGACGTCGAACAACGGCTCCGAGTAGGGCCGTAAGTGCAGCCGGGCATCCTTCAGTGTCAGGCGATCTGACGAGTAGTTCACCGGCTCATCGGTGGTGAGGAGCTGCATGACGATTGCCATGTATTCCTCGAGCAATGGCCGCATCTCGCTGGGTTCAAGCCCGAGCATGGCAGCGTCGGTAGGGAGCGCACCGGGGCCGACACCGAGCATGATTCGACCACGGGTGAGGTGATCGAGGAGGACGATGCGCTCAGCCGTCCATAACGGGTTGTGATACGGCAAAGACACAACGCCGGTGCCCAGCTTGATGCGCTTTGTCCGTGCCGCCGCCGCAGCAATGAAGATCTCGGGTGACGCGATGATCTCGCTGCCCGCCGAATGATGTTCGCCGATCCAGGCCTCGTCGAAGCCGAGCTCGTCCATGTGCCGGATCAGCTCGAGATCTTGCTCGAGTGACAGGGTCGGATTGTGCTCCGGGGGATGGAACGGGGCCATGAAGGTGCCGAATCGCAAGCGCATTGGATATCTCCTCGGTTGAACCACGCGCTCAGAGCCCGCAGCAGTTGATGACGTTGAGTCCGCCAGTAGCGAACCGTATGTGCTCATGTGAAGAGGCGCCGAGTTGGAGCGTTCCCCGACGATCGACCCCAGATTGCTACGTCAGCGAGATGTTTTCACTGCTTCGAGGACGCGCAGCGCAACGTTGATCGTGACGGCCACGACCTCATCGTTTCTGGCTTCGCGCGCCACAAAGAGTGTGGTCTGTGGCAGTTCGTTTTGACCGGGAGCGAAGATGATGATCAGGGGACCTGCCGTCGTGTCGATGTCGACAAGTTGCTCGCGAACGC
>JBLIMF010000134.1:0-7229 GCA_047638615.1 Gammaproteobacteria bacterium | reverse complement strand
CCAGCGTTGTCTGCGAGCACTGCTTCGGCACCGGGGAGCGCAGCATCGGATCCGGCCAAGACGAGTGAAGGGTCGAGATTGCCCTGCACGACGAGGTCGTCTCCCATGCGAGCCCGGGCGTCGGTGATCGTGGTGCGCCAGTCGAGGCCCAGCACTTGGTTGCCGACGGTGTTCATCGACTCGAGGAGATGATCGCAGCCGATGCCGAAGTGGATGCCGGCAACATCGGGGTGGCGCTCGATCAGCTCGGAGAAGACCCGCTGTGAGTGGGGGAGCACGAAGTGCTCGTAGTCGGCCTTACTGAGCGACCCGGCCCACGAGTCGAACAGTTGGAAGGCGCGAGCGCCATGTTCGAGTTGTGCGTCGATGAAGGTGATCGCGCTCGTCGCAAGTCGCTCCATCACGTCGCCGAACAGCACCGGGTCGGTGTGCATCATGGCCTTCGTGTAGCGATAGTCCTTCGACGGCCGACCCTCGATGAGATAACTGCCGACGGTGAACGGCGCACCAGCGAATGCCAGTAGCGGAACGTCGCTCGGGAGTTCTTTGACGAGCAAGTCGACCGTGTCGATCACATAGCTGATGTCGTCGTAATCGAGCGGGCGGAGCCGGTCGAGATCGGCGCGGCTCCGGAACGGCTCATCAGCCACCGGCCCAAGACCGGGTTGGACATCGATGCCGAAACCAACGGCATGCGGCGGGACCACGATGTCGCTGTACAACACGGCAGCGTCGACGCCGTAGCGCTTGACCGGCTGCAGCGTGATCTCGGCTGACAGCTCGGGCTGCTTGATCGCATGCAGGATCGAACCCTCACCACGGACCTCGTGGTATTCGGGAAGCGAGCGCCCAGCCTGGCGCATGAACCACACCGGCGTGTGCCGGGCTTGTTCGCCGTTGGCTGCGGCTAAAAAAGGTGCCTGTTCAGTCATGCCTGTACGACGATATCGGGCCGGACGGCACAGCTGCCGGAGGCGGCTTCGCCCGGATACTTCGGTAGCATTTGTGGACCAATTATGACGCACCAGCATCCTGACATCGCTGACGAGCAGGCGTACATCGAGCACGCCTACGACTGTCTCGAAACCAGCCGCAAGGCGGCATTCCGTATTCGGACCCTCAATGAGGCGAGCATGGGTGGCACCTTCCAAGCCCGCTTCGAACGCAACGCATTTGACGCGCAACTCGTCCGTCGGCTTGAAGAACTCGAACTCGGTACCGCTTCGCTCGTCTTTGGGCGGATCGACCGCTATTCCGATTCGCCCGGCCAGACCGAGGCGTTCCATATTGGCCGTCTTGCCATCGCTGACGAGGACCGTGAACCGGTCGTCGTTGATTGGCGTGCGCCGGTCTCCGAGCCGTTTTATCGGGCGACCGGACGTGACCAGATGGGGCTTGCTCGGCGTCGCCACTTCATTGTCGAGAATAGGAAACTGCTGGGCATCGAAGACGAGCTCTTTGGTGAGGGGCACCTCGGCCTCGGCCACGACGATGGTCTCGCTGACACCGAGGGCAGTGGCGTTGTGCGCGCTAGCGACACAGGGCTTCGAGGTCACTCGACGCTGCTCGCTGCACTTGAAAAGGGTCGTACGGGCACACTCGGCGACATCGTCGCCACCATCCAAGGCGAGCAAGACGAGATCATCCGCTCATCGCAGCATGGCGTGCTCGTCGTACAGGGTGGCCCGGGCACTGGCAAGACCGTGGTGGCGCTGCACCGTGCGGCGTATCTGCTGTACACGCACCGATTCCCGCTCGAAGATCAGGGTGTGCTGGTCATTGGGCCGAACCGCGTGTTCCTCCGCTACATCGAACGCGTTTTGCCGTCCCTCGGCGAGGCCGGCGTCAAACAAGCCGTGCTGGCTGACCTGGTCCCAGGCGTCGAGTTCCGCAGGCCCGACGAGCCGGGCGACAGCCTGGAGGCCGCCAAGCTCAAGGGAGAAGATCGCATGAGCGATCTCGTTGACCATGCGATCGCCGATCGGAAACGCTCGTTGCGTGACGACCTCGAGATGCCGTTCCGTGCCGGTTATGTCCGGATCAGGGCCAGCGAAACAGCGCGGATCGTGAAGAACGCACGTCGTCGGTTCAAGCGCCACAACGCCGGGCGCCGCGCTGTCGAGAGTGAATTCTGGAAGGCGCTTGCAGATTCATACCGCGACCCCGAAATTGGCCCACGTGACGTGAAGGATGCGCTACGCAACACCGAAGAAGCTCGTCGGGCGCTCGACAGAATGTGGCCGATCCTGACGCCGGCACAGCTGCTGCACGATCTGTTCGGCTCCCGTGGGCTCCTCAAACTTGCTTCTCGCGGTGTGATGAGCGAGGCCGAAGCACTTTCGTTGTACCGCCGCCGGTCGGAGTCAGTCAATGACGTCCGCTGGACTGCGGCCGACGTGGCGATCCTCGATGACGTTCGCGACGTGCTTGGGCCAAAGCCGGGCAAGGGCGGAAAGGTCGACGTGCTCGACGAGATCCGGACCTATGGCCACATCGTGATCGACGAGGTACAAGACCTCACGCCGATGCAGTTGAAGATGGCGACTCGCCGGTCGCTCAACGGCGCCATGACAATCGTCGGCGACCTCGCCCAGGCCACGGGCCCCCTTGCCCCTGATGAATGGGACGACATTTTGCAGTACCTGCCCGATCGCAAACCCGCACGGGTGATCGGGCTGTCGGTCGGTTACCGCATCCCCGGCCAGATTATGGAACTTGCTAACCGGGTCATGGCGGTTGCCACGCCGTCGCTCCGGGCCCCCGATTCTGTGCGGCTCGGTGACGTGCCGCCGAGCATCGTCCGCGCCCCGTTGCCAGATCTGCTGGGTAAGACTGTCGCGATCGAAGTGCAGGCCTTGGCCGAAGCAATTCCGGGTTCCAGCATCGGCGTCGTGGCCCCGGATGGGATGATCAACGATCTGTCTGAGGCACTCACTGCGGCTGGGATCGATCATGGCACCGCCACGCGAACCGGCCTCGATTCTGGCGTCACGCTCGTGCCGGTCAGCGTCGTCAAGGGTCTGGAACTCGACGGCGTGGTTGTCGTCGAACCGGCTGGCATCGTCGACAGCATCGAGCATGGTCTCCGGGCTTTGTACGTTGCGCTGACCCGCAGCACGCAGCGACTGACCGTCGTGCACGCCGCCGACCTTCCCGACGCCATCGCCGCTCACGAGTAAGGTCGGCCCTGTGGGTATGACGGGATTCGGATACGGCGAGTTCGGCGCGTGGTACGACGCGTACCGTTCTGAGGTGCTTGAGCCGACGCTCGAGGTCGCCATGGAAGCGCTCGAACACCAACTGGTTGAGCAGCTCACCGATCGGGACGTGGCTCGTCTTCGAAGTATCGGCGGCCGGGTCAAGTCGAAACGGCGCACGTGGCGCAAGCTCCGCCAACCGAGGTATCGCGACGAGATCAACTCAGTCGACGACATTCCGGCCGTGATCGATGACCTCGTGGGCTTGCGGGTCACGTGCACCAACCTCCGCGATCTCGACATGGTGCAGGTCGCGCTCGACGGATTACCAAAACGGTCGAGTGCCAAACAGCCGCTGTCAATCGACGAGTCGTCGGAACGGGACTACGTCGAGTCGCCAAAAGAGTCGGGATATCGCGGTTGGCACGTCAACCTCCGACTGACGGTCGAATCCACGTCGGTCACCTGTGAACTGCAGGTCAGGACGTTGCTCCAAGACAGCTGGGGTGAACTCACTCACGAAGACTCCTACAGCAAAGCGGGCGAGCTGCCGCCGCTCGTCGAGATCCTGTCGAAGCGGATGGCCGATCTCTTGGCCACGCTCGATGACATTGCTGAAGACCTGCGGAGTGAACTCGACAGGATCGACGAGGCAGCCGTCGACGGCGCCGACGATCAGCCCGATGAGAGCCACGCCGACGGGCGCGACCTGTCCGCGATTGAGGCCGACGCTGCCGAGCTGCTCGCCGACCGGTGGCACACGCTCGACCGTCCGACCGAACTGTCGGGCCTTGCGTGGGAACTGCAGAAGGAATTCGGCGCCGAGGTCAGCGACGACTGGTTCGGCCACCGCAGCTTCAAGCGATTCCTTCGACTGGCGCTGCCCGCTGCCGAACTCAGCACCGGTCGGCAGGCGTACCTGCTCCCGCCGACGGAACTCGAGAACGTGCCGGCCGCCGAGTCGGCAGCGGCTGCACCCGAGATTGAAGCGCCGCGTGAGGCGCACGAACTTCGTCGAGCCGATCGCACATTCCCGGTGATCGATACCGAGCACTGGGTCAGGATCTACGAACGACTCGCCGACGCATGGCGACGTCTCGGCGCACGAACGCCGAGCACGCGCACGATCAACGAATTGACTCGGAGCGCTCGCGATAGCGCCGCAGCCACTGGTGAGCCTGTGTCTCGGCGACACCTCGATCATGTCGCCAAGGTCGTCGTCGGCAGCAGTAACGCAGGCAGACCGCTCGATTCAGCCGAGATTGCCGACGTGTTTGCATCGGCAACATTGCAGCGACTCGTCGACCTCCGTGTCATCAGCCAGACGTCAAAGAAACGTCGAGGAGCGATCCGAGACTGGCTCGGCGTGCCAAACGGCTGAATCGGTTCAGCTTTCGCCGGTGAACTTGTCGACCAAATCGGTCAGCAGATTAAACGCCTTGTCGGCGTCCGCTGGTCGGGTCCGGTCAACAGCCGTACGTGCCATCTCCACGGTGGCGCCGATCCCATTGATGAGTTCGGGCCGATCGGCAGCGATCTCGGGGCGAACGCGATCCCAGATCTGCACGATGGTGGCAAGTGCCTCGTCGTCACCTTTGCCCTGTACGACGAGTTCGCTGAGTCGGCTCATCTCGATCGCCATCTCGGGCAGCAGGTCGCTCGCCGAGCCGGTGAGCGCAAGGGTGCTTTCGGGCGTGTCGGCGTCGATGATGACGCCACCTTCGATTGGCTCGCCGCTGTCGAGCGCTGGCTCGGCACCGACGGGCACGTTCGTGACGTCGACTGTGGTGGGACCGCCAGCGGGAGTGTCGACCGTGGTGGCACACGCGGTCAACATGAATGTTCCTCCGAGCGCCGCAACAACCAGCCGATTCACGTAGTGACCAGAATCCGTTCGCTGGCGAACGAGCCGAGGCCGACGTGACGACCATTGATCTCGACGGTGAGCGTGCCGTCGGGCGATGCAGCGGTGACGGTGCCTGTCTCGCCGGGCTGGATGGCCGAGGCCTCGAGGAACTCGAGCAGGCCCGGTTCGAACTCGAGTTCTTCGGTGATGCGACGCACGGTGAACCCGTTGCCGACCTCAATGTCGGAAAGTGGCCCCGAGTCAGGTGCGGCTTCGTAGGCAGAACCCGGGATTGGGTTGCCGTGCGGGCACGTCGTGGGATCGCCGAGGAGGTCGTTCATTGCCAATTCGACTGAATCGCTGAGAACGTGCTCCCAGCGGCCGGCTTCGTGGTGCGCTTCGGCCCAAGACAGCTTCAAGACGTCGGTCAGGAATCGCTCGGCCAGACGGTGACGGCGGACCACTTGTTCGGCGAGGCGTTTGCCCTCAGTCGTGAGCACAATTGCCTTGTCAGCGGTGATGAGGCCTTCGGCTTCGAGCCGCTTCATCATTTCGCTCACCGCTGGGCGACTGACGTGCAATCGTTCGGCAATGCGCGCTTGAATGACGACGAGGTCGTCTTCCTGCAGTTCGAAGATGCACTCGCAGTACTCCTCGAATGCCGGATGATGTTCGCCAGGGCTGGGCATGCTGCCCAGTCTACCGAGGTCTTTGGGGGCCGTCTCGACGAGCTCGTAGGTCAGGCCGATTGAGGTCGGCGCTTCCCTCGAGCTTGGGATACCCGTTGGGTGCGGCGAAGTCTCTGATGACCTTCAGCGCTGAATTCGGCGGAGCCAGCTCTCGGCGTACCGGAGGCGGCGTGCGAGTTGATCGTTGGTCGCACTGGCCACGCGAGCCACGCCCGCCAGATTGTTCATTTCGCCTTGCACCCGAGCGTGGTTCCACCCGGTGATGTCGACCAGCCGCTTGGCCACGTGCGCATTGCGAGTCCGAAGGTCGTCTTTGATCTCGGCGACGCTCATCGACCCGTGAGGAACGAGGCCTGCCGCCGTCGGGATCTCCGCCAGGTCGAGCCCGAGCGCCGGGTCGTCGGCGAAGAAGGGGTCGGGCGGGTTGGGTTCGTCGTCGTACGCGACCAGGCCGAGATCCTCGGGGGAGAAGTTCAACTCGAAGTCGATCCCATCGAGATGCTTGCCATCTTCGCCAACCGTGTGCATCGTGATGTCGGTGACCGTCGAGGCAACCACGGAGAACAATGACATCTGTTCCATGTCATCTTCGTGAACCTGGTTTTCCAAGCCGCCGTCGGGCTGAAAGTCGTCGTCGTCGCCTTTGCCCGGTGGACGGAGTACGTGGCGGCGGGCCTCGGCAATGGTGAAAGCGTGGGCGCGGAGCCGCGGGTCGTCAGGGATATAGACGTACGCTTTCTGACTCGCCCGGCCAGCCTGCCAGCGCACAAAACGGCCAACTGCCTGTCGAAAAAACAGCTCGGTCGACGTTGTCGTAGCGAACACTCCGACCCGCAATCGCGGGATGTCGACGCCTTCGGAGACCATTCGGACCGACACCAGCCAGGGGCGATCGTTCTCGCTGAACTCAGCGATCTTCTTCGACGCGCCGGGGTCGTCGCTGACCACCACGTCAGCAGGCACGCCAAAGCGGTCACGCAGCAGAATGGCGATGTGCTGCGCATGCTCTTGGTCAGTCGCGATCACCAAGCCACCGGCGTCGCGCTGCTCAGAGCGGATGACCCGGAGCTGATCGTTCGCCTTCTTGAGCACGGCCGGCATCCACTCGCCCTCAAGGCTGAGTGCCGTGCGGAGCCGCATCGACGACTGGTCTTTGGTCAACTCATCCTGGAAGTTGGCTGACACGGTGTCGCCCGATGGCGATGTCCACTCCATCTCGCCGTCGACACGCGGGAAATAGACGGGCCGGACAACGCCGCCGTCGCGGAGCGCGTCGGCGTAGCCGTACGTGTAGTCGGCGTGAGCAAGTTCGCCCTCGGCGGTGTTGTCGTACCGCACGAACGGGATCGGTGCAGCGTCACTTCGGAACGGCGTGCCCGAGAGCGAGAGCCGCTTGTGCGCGTGACCGAATGACTTGCGGACGCCCTCGCCCCACGCCTTCTCGTGGCCGGCGTGGTGGATTTCGTCGAGGATCACGAACGCGTCGGCCGACAGCCC
>JBLIMF010000133.1:0-7344 GCA_047638615.1 Gammaproteobacteria bacterium | reverse complement strand
AGCGGATGGCGACGTACAGCAAACATCTCCTCCAAGACCGCTGGGCGGGCCACGAACACGAAGTCATGACACGTCTCTGGCGGGCTGGCATGTAGATGCCGTTCCCCATTGCATACGGCGACAACGTGTTCGATCTCGAGTACATCGGCGACGCCAGTCAGGCAGCCCCACAACTGTCGGCAGCCCGCCTCACCAACAGTCAGCTCAACGATGCATTCGATGATGTTGTCGATGGCCTCAGAGTCCTGGTCGGTGAAGGCCTCGCTCACGGCGACCTATCGGCCTGCAACCTGCTGTGATGGCAGGACCGGGTCTGGTTTCAACACAAAGGCCCGAACATCGACGAAGAGGAGCTCTTTGCTGACCTACTGACAGAGCTGTAACGAGAATCGAGCCGAGTCCAATCAATTCTTGAATCTGATCCCGTCTCAGCTGGGGAGGCGGTAGGCGGCGATCGTGGGCTTGAGGGGGCGGGCATACCAGAGGGGGCGACGAAGACCGCTGTCGTTGGTGGTGCCGGCCGGACGGGTCTTGTCCATCCACTCGAGGTACGCCTCGCGTGACTTGGCGGTGTCTACGACGACATCGCCGTACTCGTCTCCGGCTGCAGCGGGGGTGACACGCACACGCTGATGCCAGCACTGCATGCCCGAAACGGGGTCGGGCTGGACGCAGAACGTCGCGTTTTGATGGACGCCAGTGTCATGCCACCAGATACGGCCTGTGTCGGGATCAGCTGACTCGTACGCCGTCATGTTCTTCTTGTCGGCACCCTCCCGCTTCAGTGTCCAGGTCGTGCCTTGTTGGTCGATCGTGGCCTTTCCGGCTGCCCAGTTGCGGCCCTCTTTTTCGTCAAGACGCCAACGACCCATGTGGTGCGATGCAGCGACGACGCCGGGGCGGATGCCCTCGGTACGCCACGCCTGGATCACGAAGTGGCCGATACGGGTCGAGATTCGGACGAGGCCGCTCTCTTCGATATTGAGCTTCTCGGCATCTTCCGGGTGAATCCAGAGCGGGTGACGGTGGCTGATCTCGTTCAGCCACTTCGAGTTCGCCGAGCGAGTGTGGATCAGCGTCGGGATACGGAACGTCGGCAGCAAGATGCGCTCGTTGCCGGCCATGTCCATGTCTTCCCAGTGCACGTGACTCGGGATCCACTTCGGCGTCGAGTACTCAGGCCAGCCCCACTCTTTGAGGGTGGTCGAGAACAGCTCGAGTTTCTTCGACGGGGTCGGGAAGCCTTCCTTGATTTCGCCGTCGACCTCGACTGCGGGCGAACCGTCGCCGAGCTTGGCGAGTTCGGTGTTGGCAAAGCTCTCCTCGGATCCATCGAACGTGCCGATGGTGCCCGGCTTGCGGAACACGCCTGACGCGTCCTTGGTGCAGCCGGCAACGTCTTCAGCCGAGACGATCTTCTCGTACGGCGTGTACGGGTCGGTCGGCACTGCGAACGCGCCACGGTCACGCATGTACTCGAGGGGGACCTGGCCTGCTTCGGCTGCCGCCTCGGCGAGGCCGGGTACTTCTTCGGCGAAGATGTGGCCGTAGTACTCGTCGATGCTGATCGGGTTGCCCGGTCGTTCGTCTGATTCGAACCACTTCCGGATCCCCATCGAACCATCGGGGTCGATCTTCCACGACAGGTCGATCCAGAACTCGTTTTCTTCCCAGACTTCACCCGGGTTGTACTCGTGGCTTCGGGCATCGGGGCTGACCGGCTTGCCGTCTTTGATCTCGGCATAGCGACGAAACACCGATTGACGGAATCCAATCCACTTGCCAGCGTGCGTCTCGTACGACGACACGTCGTGACGTTCTGCGCCAACACCCATTGGCAGCACATAGTCAGCGAACCATGAGGTCTCAGACCAGGTCGGCGTGAGCGCGACATGGCAGTTGACCTTCTCCG
The DNA here is from genome assembly GCA_047638615.1 of Gammaproteobacteria bacterium. Classification (GTDB taxonomy): domain Bacteria; phylum Actinomycetota; class Acidimicrobiia; order Acidimicrobiales; family Ilumatobacteraceae; genus Ilumatobacter_A. Next base: position 5,432 of record JBLIMF010000133.1, on the reverse strand, counting down.
GGTCTTTCAACGCTTCGAGCCAGGTGAAGCCGTCGGGGTTGGTCCAGATCGGGTTGTAGACACGCGAAAAATAGGTGTCGAGCTTGCCGCGGCCTTCGTTCAGGAAGTGCGGCAGCAGAATCGACATCTCGTGGTACGAGAGCGGAAATTCCTGTGGCCAGCTCAGCTCGTTCCAGCGCTCGAGCGGCGGTGCTCCCTTGGGCTGGTGCGCAGCGAATTTGTTCCAGCCGTTACCGGATGTGCCGCCCTCGGTGCCGACCGAGCCGGTGAGCACATTGAGGAAAAAAAGACAGCGCGCGACCTGCCAGCCGCCCTGGTTGCCTGCGCCGGCAGCGCGCCAGTTGTGGCTGGCGAACTTGGTCGGGTGTTTGCCGATGATCTCAGCGATCTCGCGGATCTGCGCAGCAGAGACGCCAGTGATGTGCTCGGCGCGCTCGGGGGTGTACTCGCTGTAGTGATCCTTGAGAGCAGCCTCGACCGACTCGAAGGTCTGCGGCATGTCGGGGTACAGCTCGGCGAGGAACGTCTCCCAGTTGACCCAGCGGCGCACGAAGTCACGCTCCCACTTGCCGCTTTCGAGAAGCAGGTGGGCGATCGACAGGCAGAGGAATGCTTCAGTGCCCGGCCACGTCGGCAGCCAATGGTCGGCTTTCGAGCCGGTGTTCGACAGACGCGGGTCGACGCAAATGACCGTGGCACCCTTGCCTTGGGCTTCCATGATGCGCTGCGCATGCGGGTTGAAATAGTGGCCTGCTTCGAGGTGCGAAGAAATCAGGAAAATCACCTCTGCGTTGGCAAAGTCGGACGACGGACGGTCGTGACCCATCCAGCTCTGGTAGCCGATGCGGGCATTCGAGCTACAGATATTGGTGTGGCTGTTGTGGCCATCGGTGCCCCACGCCTTGAGCACGCGGTCGGCGTAACCGTCTTCGCCGGGGCGCCCGACGTGATACATCACTTCGTTGTGGCGGTCTTCTTCGAAGGCCGTGCGGATCCGTCCACCGATTTCGGTGAGGGCCTGATCCCAGCTGATGCGTTCCCACTTACCGCTGCCGCGTTCGCCGATCTGCTTAAGCGGGTACATGATCCGCTCTTGGTCATAGATCTGGTTGATCGTCGCCGGGCCCTTGGCGCAGTTGCGACCACGGCTGGCTGGGTGTTCGGGGTTGCCCTCGATCTTGGAGATCTCGCCCGTCTCGTTGTCGAAGTAGGCCAGCAGGCCGCAGGCGGCTTCACAGTTGAAGCACGTGGTCGGTACCAGCGTGTAGTTGCGCTCGACTTTGTCGGGCCATGCCTTCGCGTCGAGTTCGGTCCAGTCGTGCCACTTGTCGAGCGGCGGATACTTCTGCAGATCAGTCATTTCAGAGCTCTTTCAACAACAACTTTTCAGTTGGGGTCAGACCCCAATTGGAACTCAAGACAGTGGGACAGATTGGCCAGCGCGGACGAAGGCGGTTTCGGACAGGAACATTCCGCATAATGCCGACAGGCCGGCAACAGCGACGACGATCGGGGTGTTGATGTCGGTGGCCAGGGCGATGATCGTGAGGACAGCCGGGAGGAGCATCCCGAAGATGAGACCGCACTGGAAGAACTGCTTTTGGGCGCCCTTGGTCATGTCGGCAATAGCCATTTCGACGTGGCGGCTGCCATGGCTCTCGAGTTCCACCCAGCTGAGGAATGCGATGGCGACAACGCCACCGAGCAGCGCCCACCACACGGCCCGGTGCGATGGAATGTCCATGACGACGTCGAGGATCGCGTACGCCGAGGCACCGGCGATCACCGCCCGGGCGAGCAGCATCGGGAGCAGCAGCGGCGTCTGCCAGAGGTCGCGTCCTTCGCACTGGCCGAACAGGAACGCCGTGTAGCCGGCGGTCGCTGCACCGAGGATCGCTGTCGGGATGGCGATGATCTTCAGTGCAGTGGTTGCGTCGGCGGCACCGAGCAGGAACCAGACGGCCGACAAGGCAGCGAACGCACTGAGCACGTAGGCGCCCTTCACCAACCACGAGTCGAAGTTTGACTTAGTGAGCAGGTAATAGAAGCGCTTCGGCTGCTTGAGGTCACCGACCAGCAGGCCGCCGGTAAGGGCAAGCATGAGGCCTGCGACAATGGGCGGCACGACGCCGACAGCAGCTTGCTTATCGGCATGACCGAGCACCAGCATCAGGGCAGCCATCATCATGATGCCGCCGGCGATGGCCTTGGTGACCAGGTAGCCAGACACCATCATGTCCCAGGTGGTCTTGTGCGAGGTCGTATATGCCGTACGCGCCACGATGCCGGCATCGCCGTGGCCTTTGTGATCGAGGACCGGGGTCTGGCGATGGTCAGGCGTCGTGTCGGCCCAGATCATCCCGTCGGCGTGAATCTTGGTTCGAGTCGGGTCGAGCGAGGCTTGATCGGCGCCCTTGTAGAACACCTTCGGCTTCGTGTTTTGCTCGGGTGAGCGAACGGCCACGTCTTCGCGGCCGATGATCTTGGCCACCGGATCACTGGGGTTGTCGAAGTCGACGACCTTGATTGCTTCGGTTGGGCACACCACAACGCACGAAGGCTCAAGGCCGACTTCGATGCGGTGGTTACAGAAGTTGCACTTCTGTGCAGTGTTCGTGTCCGGGTTGATGAACAACGCGTCGTACGGGCAGGCGTTCATGCACGACTTGCAGCCGATGCAGTTGTCGTCCTGGAAGTCGACGACGCCGTTGTCGGCACGGAACAGTGCGTTGGTCGGGCAGATGGTCATGCACGGTGCGTCTTCACACTGGTTGCAGCGCATCACCGAGAAGTGCCGACTTGCGTCGGGGAACTTCCCGGTTTCGATGTACTTCACCCATGTGCGGTTGACGCCCAAAGGCACATCATGTTCGCTTTTGCACGCAATGGTGCACGCGTGACAGCCAATGCAGGAATCGCTGTCGAGCAAGAACCCCAGTCGGGTCATCGCTCCCCCATTCATCTTCATCTGTGTTCGTCGAGTCGAGCCGCCAAATGACGGCGTGCACTCATTCTGTACCCACGGTCACACCGTCGATAGGCCAGTTCGGCCTGTGGGGTCAAAGGTCTGTTCTATGGCCTGTCATAGACTGGACATGTGCCACTGCCGTTTAACTTCCCCGACTTGGCATCGCTCGACCTGTTCCGCTCGGTGGTCGAGCTCGGCAGCGTGTCGCGGGCAGCAGAGGCCCACGGCATTGCCCAGCCGTCGGCATCGAGTCGGATTCGCACGCTCGAGGGCCGGCTCGGCTTACGTCTACTCGACCGCTCCCCAACGGGCTCACGGCCAACACCCGATGGTCAGTTGATATCCGACTGGGCGGCCGAGCTGCTGCACTATGCCGACACGTTGGCGGCCGGTGTTGCCTCGCTGAAGGCCGAACAAAGCGGCCTCCTCCGCATCGCCGCGAGCTACACGATTGCCGAGTATCTCCTCCCCCCGTGGCTCGAACGATTCCTCGCTGGTCGCCCCGACGACTCGGTGACGCTCGAAGTCACGAACAGCCGCGCCGTGCTCGACCGGCTTGAGGCCGGTGCGGTCGACCTCGGCTTCGTCGAATCGCCAACCGTGCCAGTCTCCCTCGATCAGCAGGCGGTCGCCACGGATGAACTGGTTCCCGTCGTTGCACCCCGCCACCCTTGGGCGAGCCGAGCTTCCGTTGACCTCACTGAGCTGGCGACGACTCCCCTTGTATTGCGCGAGCGCGGCTCGGGTACCCGTGAGGCGCTTGAAGCGTTACTCGCATCCGTCGGCCTCGATGCACCGCAGTCGGCGCTCGACCTTGGCTCGATCTCCGCCGTCCGCATCGCAGTCATTAACGGATCGTCACCAACCGTGATCAGTCGCTTGGCCGTTGCAGACGACATCGCCAATGGTCGCCTCGTTGAGCTCACCATTCCCGGCTTCGAGATCCAACGCACACTGCGCGCCGTCTGGCCCCACCGGACCGAACTCTCTCGGCTGGCTGCCGCTCTACTTGCGACCCTGCCTGGAGTGGCCTGACCGGATTGCGTTCAACCGTCATCGCTGGCGGAACGCGAGCAGGTTGAGGTGCCCTCCGAAGATGTCGCCATGGCGCACCCAACCCGCTGGTATGCGGGTGATCGGTAGAGCCCGTCGGATACTCAGCCGGTCGAGCGTTATGGGCGCCTCGAGGTGCGGAGGATGTGTAGATATGATCGGCTGTCGCGTGTCGGTGTCGTCACCGATGTGCGGAGGGCGTCTCGGTCGTGACTCACCCAACGCTGAGATGGTGTCGAAGTGATACCATACGGTCATGGCAATGACCCTGAGGCTCACGGACACCGAACAGGAAGCTCTGCGAGCGCGTGCTGACGTCGAGGGAATCTCCATGCAAGAAGCGGCACGCCGCGCCGTTCGAGAGTTCGTGAGCCGCAGCGAACACCGAGACCGCGTCGCTCAGTCCGCCAGTCTGATTCTCGAGACACACAGCGACGCCCTGCGTCGGCTCGGCGAGTGAGTGAACCGGTCGAGTTCCTCGACCTCGACGACGTTGTCGGCCTCGCCATTGCACTGTTCGGTGACCCCGCGCCGATTCGTGAGATCGGTCTGCTCGGCTCGGCCGTCGCCCGTCCGCGAACCACAGCGTTCGGTGAGGACGCCTACCCCGATATCTGGACCAAGGCCGCAGCGCTGCTCCATTCGATCGTGAAGAACCACGCGCTCGTCGACGGCAACAAACGTCTTGGCTGGTTGTCGACCGCTGTCTTCTTGGAGATCAACGGTGTCGAGATCTCCAAAGCCAGCAACGACGACGTCTACGACCTCGTCATCGACGTTGCCGCGAGTGATCCGACCATCGAAACGATCGCTGAACGGCTCCGTCGACTCGCCGAGTAGGCCCGCCAACTCCACCTCGAGATCGGCAGCCAGCGGTTCGGAGAACCGCTCGATATCCACGCCATCACACAGCCACTCGGGCCGCCCAGAACCGGCATTCTGATCACGACCACCCGTCCCATAATGCGCAGGCAACAGCTCGTGAATCGCGTCCCCGAAGTGCCGTTGGAGGGTACCCCTGTCGCCGGCGTGGTCCGGCCTCTTCACCTGCGCGAGCACGGCGCACACGCGCTCGGGTAAGTGCTCCAGATCGCACAGCTGCTGAAGGTTCTTCGTTGATTCCGTCTCATCGCATCGTGATCAGCGGCGTCGTCGAGTTAACGGCGCCATTCGGGTGAGCGCTTCGCAAGGAACGACGCAACACCCTCGACGAAATTGACGGTTCCGGCAAGCTCTGTAGCGAGGGACGCCTCCAGCTCGAGGCCCTCATCGAACGACATGCCCCCACCAACGTTGATCGCCCGTCGGATCGCAGCGAGTGCCTCCGGTGGCTTCGCCGCAAGGAATTCGCCATACTGCTGGACCTTCGCCTCCAGCTCGCCGGCCTCGATGACTTCGTCAACGAGGCCAA
>JBLIMF010000132.1:0-7363 GCA_047638615.1 Gammaproteobacteria bacterium | reverse complement strand
GCGGCGTGCCTCCACGACACATTCGCAGCGGTCTCGGTCGTGTGTGGCGCCCATGACGACGTTCGAGCTGTTGCACTGATTGACGGAGCTGCCGGATCCTGGATCCCTGCCGACTACGACGTGCACCATCAGAGCGGTGACGGTCTGGGGGAACGGCTTGCCAACGGCTTCTCCATTCTCGGCCCTGGCCTCATCATCGGTATGGACACCCCGTCGGCTGGCGTGCACTTTGAGGCGGCCCTTGATGCACTCCGCACGGGCAACGATGCGATCGGAATGACATACGACGGTGGGTACTGGGGGATCGCCCTCGCATCGGCGGAGCCAACGGTGTTCGACAACGTACCGATGAGCACAGATCGCACCGGGCAGGCCCAGCTCGATCAACTCCGTCGACTGGACCGCCGGGTAACGGTGCTGCCGACGGTGCACGATCTCGGTCACTTTGAAGATATTGCTCCGATCGTTGCCGACCTTCCTGGATCCCACCTTGCGTCGGTGGCCGTGTCGTTGTTCAACCGTCACTGGGGTTGAGAACACCAGGATCACGACCGAACGATTCGGGGGGAGGGCGGGAATGAACCTCTACACTGTCTCTTCCCCCCCGCTTGAGCCAACGCTGTCTCGAGCATCTCGTAGCCGAACACTCGACCTCGTGGATGTGACATGCAGAAGCCCCCTGGCCCCATCGGCCTGTACGACCCTCGGCAGGAACACGATTCCTGTGGTGTGTCTTTCGTTGCCAACTTGAAAGGCGTCCGCTCGAACGAGCTCGTCGTTACTGGTTTGAAAGCGCTGACCAACCTCGAACACCGAGGTGCGACCGGTGCTGAACCAGATTCTGGCGACGGAGCCGGCATTTTGCTGCAGATTCCGGACCGCCTATTTCAGGAAGTCACCGAATTCGACCTTCCTGCCGCCGGCGCGTATGCCGCCGGTATTGCCTTCCTGCCGGCCAACATTGCTCACGCCGCCAAAGCGATGACCGCAATCGAGGCGAGCGTCGTCGCCGCCGGCTTGCAGGTCCTTGGCTGGCGCGACTTACCAACCAACCCTGATTGCCTTGGCAAGACCGCTCGCGCCGCGATGCCGACCTTTAAGCAGCTGTTTGTCTCTGACCCTGACGGCAGCACGGGCATCGACCTCGACCGCAAGGCATTCGTAGCGCGCAAAACCTCGCGCCGTGAACTCGTTGGCGATCTCGACAGCTACTTCTCGTCGCTGTCCAGCCGAACCATTGTTTATAAGGGCATGCTCACCACGCCACAGCTGAGCGAGTTTTTCCCCGACCTCGGCGACCCGCGAGTCGAGTCGGCACTCCTGCTGGTCCACAGCCGCTTCTCGACCAACACGTTCCCCTCGTGGCCGCTTGCGCATCCGTATCGGTTCGTCGCCCACAACGGCGAGATCAACACCGTTCAGGGCAATCAGAACTGGATGCGGGCTCGTGAAGCCATGCTCGAGAGCCCGCTGCTGCCCGGCATCGAACGCGCCTTCCCGATCTGCACTCCTGGTTCATCTGACACGGCGCGCTTCGACGAGGTGCTCGAACTGCTCCATCTCGGTGGCTATCCGATTCACCACGCCGTTCTCATGATGATCCCTGAGGCGTGGGAGAAAAACGAGACGATGTCGCAGCAGCAGCGCGACTTTTATCGATTCCACTCAGCAATGATGGAGCCGTGGGACGGGCCAGCTTCGGTCACGTTCACCGACGGTGAAATGATCGGCGCCGTCCTCGACCGAAATGGTCTGCGCCCGAGCCGTTACTGGGTCACCGATGACGACCTCGTCGTGATGGCGTCCGAAGTCGGCGTGATTGACATTGCCCCGGAACGCATTATTTCCAAGGGCCGTTTGCAGCCCGGCAAGATGTTTCTGATCGACACCAAGCAAGGTCGAATCGTCGGCGACGAAGAGATCAAGACCAATCTTGCTGCCGAGCATCCCTACGGCGAGTGGCTCGAGGCCGGCATGACGAGCCTTCCTGACCTGCCCAGCCGTGAGCACGTGGTCTTTAGTCACGACAGTGTTTTGCGCCGTCAGCAGATGTTCGGTTACACGCACGAAGAGCTCAAGATTCTGATGACTCCGATGGCGGCAAACGCCTACGAGGCACTCGGCTCGATGGGTACCGACACGCCACTCGCTGTGCTGTCGGAACGGCCGCGGTTGTTGTTCGACTACTTCAAGCAACTGTTCGCACAGGTCACCAATCCGCCACTCGATGCCATCCGAGAAGAAGTCGTCACAGCGGTGTCGTCATCGGTCGGCCCCGAGGCAAACCTGCTCGCACCAGGCCCCGAGAGCTGCAAGCAGCTGTCGTTGCCGAACCCGATCATCAACAACGACGAGTTGGCGAAGATCATCCACATTAACGACGACGGCAACCACGATGGCCTGCAGGCCAAGGTGCTGAGTGGCCTCTACCGCGTGGCCGATGGTGGACCGGGCCTCGCCGCTGCACTTGAGCGTCTGTGCGCCGAAGCATCGAGTGCCATCGAGTCCGGCGCCCGTGTCATCGTGCTGTCGGATCGCAATGCCGACACAATTGACGGGCCGATTCCGTCTCTCCTCCTCACTGCTGCTGTGCACCACCACTTGGTGCGCACGAAGCAACGCACGATGGCAGGACTAATCGTCGAAGCCGGCGACGCCCGCGAAGTGCATCACATGGCGCTTCTCATCGGCTACGGCGCTGGAGCGATCAATCCGTACCTGGCGTTCGAATCGATCGAAGACCTGATCGCGGAGGGCATGCACGGCCTCGGGGGCCTCGACCCGCACCAAGCCATTAGCAATTACATCCTCGCCTGCAATAAGGGCGTGTTGAAGATCATGTCCAAGATGGGCGTGTCGACGGTTGCGTCGTACACAGGCGCACAGATCTTCGAAGCAATTGGGCTCGGTCAGGACTTGATCGACGCCTACTTCACCAACACCATCAGCCAGCTTGGTGGCATCGGCATCGACGAAGTCGCTGCCGAGGTGGCAGCTCGTCACAAGATGGCCAATCCCGCTCGGCCAGAAGACCGCGCACACCGCAAGCTCGAACTCGGTGGCGAGTACCAGTGGCGTCGCGAAGGTGAACAGCACCTGTTCAACCCCGAGACGGTCTTTAAGTTGCAGCACGCGACCCGTGCGAAACGGTACGACATCTTCAAGGAGTACACCGCCAAGGTCGACGACCAGTCGAAGAAATTGATGACGCTGCGTGGGCTGTTCCAGTTCGCCGACCGCCCGTCGATCGACATTAGCGAGGTCGAGTCGATCGACGAGGTCGTCAAGCGCTTCTCCACCGGTGCAATGAGCTACGGCTCGATTAGCGCCGAGGCGCATGAGACACTCGCTGTGGCCATGAACCAACTCGGGGCCAAGTCGAACACTGGCGAGGGCGGCGAAGATTCTGATCGTCTCCATGACCCTGAGCGCCGCTCGTCGATTAAGCAGGTTGCATCCGGTCGGTTCGGTGTGACGTCTGAGTACCTGACGAACGCGGACGACATTCAGATCAAGATGGCCCAAGGTGCAAAGCCGGGCGAAGGTGGTCAGCTGCCCGGACACAAGGTGTGGCCGTGGATCGCCAAAACGCGTTACTCCACGCCCGGCGTTGGGCTCATCAGCCCGCCGCCGCACCACGACATCTATTCGATCGAGGATCTTAAGCAGCTGATCCACGATCTGAAGAACGCCAATCCGTCGGCTCGCGTGCACGTCAAGCTCGTCGCTGAAGCCGGAGTGGGCACCGTTGCTGCAGGTGTGTCGAAGGCGAAAGCCGACGTCGTACTGATCTCGGGCCACGATGGAGGCACGGGTGCCAGCCCACTCACCTCGCTCAAGCATGCTGGCGGGCCGTGGGAACTCGGTCTTGCTCAGACGCAACAGACATTGATGCTCAATGGGCTGCGTGACCGCATCGTCGTCCAGGCGGATGGACAGCTGAAAACGGGTCGCGATGTCGTGATCGCTGCGCTGCTTGGCGCCGAGGAATTCGGTTTCGCCACCGCTCCGCTCGTTGTGTCCGGTTGCATCATGATGCGCGTCTGTCACCTCGACACCTGTCCGGTTGGCGTTGCGACCCAGAACCCCGAACTCCGCAGCCGGTTCACCGGCAAACCTGAGTTCGTTGTCAACTTCTTCCAGTACATCGCTGAAGAGGTGCGCGAGATCATGGCGGAACTGGGGTTCCACACCATCGACGAGATGGTCGGCCATGTCGAATGCCTCGACACCCGCGACGCCATCGATCACTGGAAGGCTTCCGGATTGGACATCAGCCCAATGTTGGCTAAGCCACAGAACCCCTACGGGCAGTCGATGTACGCCACCACCAGCCAGGACCACGGCCTCGACGACGCGATGGACCAGCAGTTCATTGCCGAAGCGCAAGCGGCGATCAACGACGGCCATTCCGTCAACATCAACCTTCCGATCCGCAACGTGAACCGAACGGTCGGCACCATGCTCGGCCACGAGGTGACCAAGCAATGGAAGGGTGCGGGTCTGCCCGACGGCACCATCGACATCACGTTGACCGGCTCCGCTGGCCAGAGCTTCGGTGCATTCGTACCGGCTGGCATCCAGATGCGCCTCGTGGGCGACACCAACGACTACCTCGGCAAGGGTTTATCCGGTGGTCGTTTGATCGTCCACCCGCATCCGAATTCGACCTTCGTTGCTGAAGACCAAGTGATTGCCGGCAACGTGATTGCCTACGGCGCAACCAGTGGAGAAATCTTCCTGCGGGGCAAGGTTGGTGAACGTTTCTGTGTGCGTAACTCTGGTGCGCTCGCTGTCAGCGAGGGCATTGGAGACCACGGCTGTGAGTACATGACCGGGGGTCGTGTTGTCATCCTTGGTGAAACCGGCCGCAACTTTGGTGCTGGGATGTCGGGCGGGATCGCCTTCGTGCACGACCCGAAGGGCGAGTTTGCCAACAACGTCAACTACGAGATGGTCAAACTCGAGCCGTTGACTTCCGACGACCGGGAATTTCTGAAAGACACGTTGGAGCGTCACCGTGACTTCACGGGTTCGACCGTTGCCGAGCGGCTGCTTGCCTCCTGGGTGGTGAAGTCGGGTGAGTTCCGCAAGGTCATGCCGTCCGACTACAAGCGAGTGCTCGAAGTCATCGAGCAGTCGAAGGCGGCGGGTCTTGACGAAGATGCGACAACCGAAGCAATCATGGCATCGGCAAGACGATGACGACACCAGTATCGACGTGCGAACGAACGAATATCGAGGAGCGCCAACATGGGTAAGCCAACCGGATTTCTCGAGTGGGATCGTGAGACCCCAGAACTCCGCTCTGTCCCCGTTCGATTGCGCGATTGGAACGAGGTGTACGAACCGTTCGACGCCGAGGCGCTGAACCATCAGGCCGGCCGCTGCATGGACTGCGGTATTCCGTTCTGCAATGACGGCTGTCCCCTGGGCAACCTGATCCCTGACTGGAATGACCTCGTCTTTCGGAACCAGTGGCAGACCGCCATCGAGCGGCTGCACGCCACCAATAACTTCCCCGAATTCACCGGCCGGCTCTGCCCGGCGCCGTGCGAGTCCGCATGTGTGCTCGCAATTAGTCAGGAACCCGTCGCCATCAAACAGGTCGAAGTCGAGATCATTGACCGCGCCTTCGCCGAAGGTTGGGTTACGCCGCACGTTCCGTCGGTACGCACCGGCAAGCGCGTTGCCGTGGTTGGCTCCGGACCTGCAGGGCTGGCAACTGCACAGCAGCTGACACGCGCTGGCCACGAGGTCGTCGTGCTCGAACGGGCGGACCGTATCGGTGGTCTGTTGCGCTACGGCATCCCCGAGTTCAAAATGGAGAAGCGGCACATCGATCTGCGGCTCGAGCAGATGGAAGCTGAAGGCACAGAGTTCCGCACCAATGCTGTCGTCGGAGAGAACGTCGACATGGAAGTGCTACGTGCCAGCCACGACGCCGTCGTGCTCGCCTGCGGCGCGACCGCATCGCGAGATCTGCCCATCCCTGGCCGCGAGCTCGTCGGCGTTCACCAGGCAATGGAGTACCTGCCAGAGTCCAACCGGGTGCAGCTCGGTGATCAGGAAAAGTCCCCAATCGATGTCGGCGGCAAGCACGTCGTGATCATCGGCGGCGGCGACACCGGAGCCGATTGCCTGGGCACAGCACACCGTCAGGGAGCTGCCTCGGTCACGCAGCTCGAAATTATGCCGATGCCGCCGGAGCAACGCGCTGCCGAGCGCAACCCGTGGCCGCAGTTTGCAATGGTCTATAAGGTCACCAGCGCTCACGAAGAGGGTGGCGAGCGGATGTACTCCGTCAACACCGAGCGTTTCGTCGATGATGGCGACGGAAACGTGCGGGCCCTACAGCTCCACGAAGTCGAGATGATCGACGGCAAGTTCTGCAAGGTTGAAGGTACCGACAAGGAAATTCCTGCTGACTTCGTGTTCCTTGCAATGGGCTTCGTCGGCCCTGAGAAGGGCTCCTGGCTCGATGATCTGGAGGTCGATTACGACCAGCGTGGCAACGTCGTTCGCAACGACCAGTACATGACCAAGCAGCACGGGCTCTTCGTGGCCGGCGACATGGGCCGCGGTCAGAGTCTCATCGTGTGGGCGATTGCCGAAGGGCGTGCAGCAGCGGCAGGCGTCGACGCCTTCCTGATGGGTGAAACTCGGCTTCCGGCACCTGTCCTTCCGACAGATCGACCACTTCACTAGGCTTGACACCGCTGGCGTGCGTTGAGCGCGTACCCTTGCTATATGTGGTTAACGAACATGCGCAAGTTCGGTGTGGTGTCGCCGATTCTGATTGGCGTGCTCGTGCTCGCTAGTTGCGGGAGCGACACCGGGAGCGGTGCAAGTGTGTCGTCTCGGATCAATCTCGATACCGAGGCGACCAACTACATCGTCAAAGATCCCGTCACGACCACGATCGCGCCACTTGTGATCGAGACCGAGATAGATCCCATCGCCACTGGCTCGCAGGTCTACGTCGTGCAGGCGGGCGACTACCCCCTCAAAGTTGCCGATCAGTTCGGTGTGCCGCTCGAAGTTCTTCTTGCCTTTAACGGCTGGGCGACCGGCAGCGAGTTCCCGTTTCCTGGCCAAGATGTAAAAATCCCGCCGGGCGCAGTGTCGGCGGATGCCGTGGCCACGGCCCCCGCAGCTGAAGGCGAAGCTGCTGCCCCAGTTGGTGAGTCCATTCCAGACTCAGGCTCCAACTGCCCCGCAGGCTCGTACACGATCGAAGCCAGCGACACTGCCCGTACCAAGGTCGCTTCGAAGTTCGATGTCACCGTCGCGGCACTTGACGCTGCCAACTCCGGCACCAGCGGCTATGGCGCCTTCTACCCGGGCCTGAAGATCGTGATCC
>JBLIMF010000131.1:0-7364 GCA_047638615.1 Gammaproteobacteria bacterium | reverse complement strand
GGACGGCGAGGAGTTGTGCTGCTTGGCGGGCTTTGCCGGTGAAGAGTCGTTGGGTGCGGCCCATGTTGATCACCACGTCGTGGGCGTCAACGACGATGCGTCGGATGCTGCCGGCGAGATTGTCGTTGTTGTTGTGGTCGTTGTTGGTGAGGTCGAGGAATCCGTGGTGGGCGAGTGCTTCGAGGCCGGTTGTTGCGTCGATTCCGATGTTGACGAGTGGTTCGGGGCGTTTCCCGTCGGCGGCTGCGGTGACCGAGGCCATGAAGATCGCATAGATCGCGTCGAACCTGCGTTGCTCGCCAGAGCGGGGCATGGGGTGTGCGCGGGCGTCGTTGCCGTGCAGGCTGCGTCGTGTTTCGAAGTCTTTGTGGGCTTCGGCTTCGACGGCCAGATCAAAGATCCGTTTCATCTCGGCAGCACTGAGTGGGTCGCCGCCGGATGCGTGCATCGTGGTGGCGTCGTCGTTGACGCGCACTGGTGCGGTGCGTTGGTCTTCGTGAAACTTTTGGTCGTTGAATGCGCCGTCTTGGTCGGCTTGCACGATGAAGTGTTTGATCACGTCAGCGATCTCGGGGTGCTGGTTGAACAGTCGGGAGCGTCGTTTGATGCGGAGTGCGTCGGGCCCGGAACAGTTCAACTGCTGTTTCAAATATGCCTTGATTGATGACTGGGCATTTTTTTGGAACAGCTGTCGGGCGTCGACCACCGCGGTGATGGCTGCGATGTCGACATCGGCCTCGTCGCGCTTGCGTCCACTGGCTGCTCAGGTGCTCCTGGCACCACAGCACTCTGAAAGAATTTCTGGGGTGAGGGCGCCGATCCGCCAAGCGCTCAGCTGTCAGTTGTATTGATGCGTGATTCCGTCGATATCGACTGGTCGAAAACCGACCGACTCCCAGAACGGAGCAGCCGATGCTGAGGCCCGTGCATTGCAGGTCAGCACGCTGACCCGGCGACCAGCGTGGATTCGCCAGGTCCGTCGTATCGGTGCGCCCCGTCCACCCACTGTTTGATGAGCGTGGTCACGTTGCTGATTCCTGCGCCCTTCGCTTCGCGTGCCAACTCAACGAACTGTTCTGGAAGTTCGTCCGTGGCTGGGATGTTGACGACGGCGGCGTCTGGATCCCCGATGATCAGCAGCGTCGGAGTACGAAGACGGTCGACGTGCTGCCCAGGCCTTCGATATGGGCGCCGTGCTCGGCGAACTTTTGCTCGGCGAGACCGGATGAAATGACGTCGGTCAATGCGTCGGTGAATTCTGGAAGTTCGAGCGCAAGATCGTTGTACGAGAACACCATGTGGCCATCCGGCGCCAGTGCTTCAACTGCACGGCGAAGCAGCGCAGCTGGTGCGGCCCCGACCCCGATCACGCCGACTGCGGCGATGGCGTCGTAGGCGCCCTTGGCAAAGGGGAACGGATCGTCGAGGTCGGTGACCCAGGTGTGGCGATACACGCCGGATGCACGGGCGACGTCGAGCATCTCCGTATTGACATCGGTGCCGACGAGATCGGTAAGCCCGACCGAAGCGAGCGCTGCGCCAGACAATCCGGTTCCGCAACCGATGTCGAGGACGGCGGCGTCGGCGGCAACGAAGCGCTGCAGCGCATCGGCGCAGCGCCGTGGCGTCTGGTAGCCCTGGCGAGTCAGCTCATCGTCGTAGCTGGCCGCCCACCGCGTGTAGTAGGCGTCTGTGTCGGTTTGCGTGGCCAAGTTGTACACATTGCGGAGGTATTCGACGTTGCCGTTCGTGTCGCCCCCGCTGGTTGTATCGCCACCAGTACCGCTCATCGCTGGCTCACGACTCGGTAACGATCGCGTGCTGCTTGAGCTCGGCGAGATCGAGGTACTCCAGCGTGCTGACATGCGTGGACTCGAGGACGATGTCGCATGCCTGGCCGGCGTCGAAGGCTTCTTTCCAGCGCATCGCGCAGACGCACCACTGGTCGCCCGGGGACAGACCAGCAAAGCCATACTGTGGCATCGGCGTGCTGAGGTCGTTGCCCTGCGACGCCGAGTAAGCGAGGAAGTCGGCGGTGACACGGCAACACACCGTGTGCATACCCGGGTCGTCGCCACGGTTTTCGCAACAGCCGGTGCGGTAGTAGCCGGTCATCGGGTCGTAGGAACATGGCATCAGATCGGTGCCGAGGACATTCATCTGCTGCATCTCCAGAGTCTGGCATCCAAATGCCTGGGAAACGAGTGGGGAATCGTGAAACACAGCCCGACATCAGCAACTACGGTCATCTTTATGGGGTCAACAGCGGACAAACTCGACTTGCTCGCCGCCACCGCCCGGGAGCGCTATCCCGACGATCCGCTTGCGGATCGCTTCATGGTCGAATACCGCCGTGACGTCCCGGTCGATGACGTCGAAGATCGCGACCTGGGTGATGTGGTGAGTGTTGCCGCCGCTCACCTCGAACTTGGTCGACGCCGCGCAGCGGGACAGACTCTCGTCAAGGCGATTGTGCCGCCGACGCGGACTCGAGCGTTTGGCAGCGCGGTGCTCCTGTTTGTCACCGACGACATTCCGTTTCTCGTCGACACAGTTCGAATGGTGCTCGATCGTCGCTCCCTCGGGATCGAGCTGTCGGTCCACCCGATGCTGTCGATCGTTCGTGACGGCGACGATGAGTTGGTCGAGGTGGTCGAGAAGGGCGCCGCTCCGCCGCCGGGGACGCAGGTGGAAGCGTGGACGCAGATCAGGCTGAACGGTTGCACTGCCGACCGCCTGTCGGATGTCGAAGACGAAGTCGCTGCGGCCATTGCCGACGTGGTCCGGGTCGTTGCCGACTTCCCAGAGATGCGTGAACGGCTCCTGAATGTCGGCGGAGACGATGCGCTCGTCTTGTGGTTGGCTAAGCAACACTTCGTGTTGCTCGGTGCCGCGTCGTACGAACGGCGCGTTGATGGCGGCAGCGAGGTGAGCCTGCACCTGATGGCTGGCTCTGAACTTGGTGAGTATCGCCCGGACACCCGGCTTGATGCAACAGCAGTTGGGCCACCGTCGAAGGTCGGCGATGTTGAGGCCGAGCCCGTGGTGATTGCTCGGACTGAGGCGCTGTCGACCATTCACCGATCGGTCCGCCTGACGAGTGTCGCCATCCGCCGTACCAGGGGGGACACAGTGATCGAAGAGCGATTCATCGGCCTGCTCGGGAGCGGCGCATATCGGGAGAGTGTGTTTGCAATCCCGGTGCTCCAAGACCGTGCGACCGCTCTACTCGAACTGTACGGGGCGGCGGCGAACAGTTACACAGGTCGAGCGATCAAGAACGTGGTCGAGACGTTGCCGCGCGACGTTGTCTTCGAGTTGGCCCAGCATGAGCTGGCAAGCCTGGTGATCGACATCGTTGGTTTGCAGGAACGTTCCATCGTCCGGGTCTTCGATGTTGCCGAGCCGGTGGGCTCGTTGAGCACCGTGTTCGTTTACTTGCCGCAGTCTCGTTTCGTCGCTGGTCTGCAAGACGACGTAGCCGACCTTGTGGCCGACCACTACGGCGGCGACGTGCGCGACGTCGAGACGTTGGTCGGCTCAAGTTCGCTTGCCCGCATTTCGATGACGGTCCGAACGGACGGGCCGGTTGACCTCGATCGACTCGCCGAGATCATCGATGGTGCAACCGCATCGTGGCATGAGCAGGCACGTCAGGCGCTGGTGGCTCGGGCTGGGGCGCAGCGCGCTCGTGCCGTGTTCGACCTCGTGGGTGCGGGCATTGAGCGCGACTACCAAGCCCGGGTTCAGCCGGCGTGCGCTGTCGATGACCTCTTGCGTGTTGCCTCGTTGATTGAGCAGCAAGACGAATCGGTCGTCACCTCGATGAGTCGATCGACCGACCCGAGGACGGGGGAGTGGCGTTTCAAGGTGTTTCGGCGCGACCACGCTTCGACGATCGCCGAACTCGTCCCGCAGCTCGCTCACCTCGGCCTGCACGCAGTGGAAGAGCACCCGAGCGAGTTCGTCGTCGGAGACGACACCGTGCGTCTCTACGACGTCGGTGTCCGTCTGGACAGCGACGTCGAACCCACCGATCGACAGATCCATGAGGTGCAGCTCGGATTCCGAGCGCTGCTCCATGGCGATGTAGAAGCTGATGGGCTCAATCGTTTGGTGCTTGCTGCGGGCGTCACCATTCGGCAGGTGGCGGTGCTCCGGACCTACTCGCGGTATCTCCAGCAGGCTGGATTTCCCTTCAGCCAGAAGTACATCGAGGAAGTACTGGTTCGGCTCGCTCCGATCACCAGCGCGCTCCTCGACCTGTTCGCCGCGCGTTTTGACCCCGCGAGCGAGCCCAATCCGACCGAGTCGGCAGTGGTGGCCAACGCCTTGCGCACCGACGTCTTGGGACGGCTTGAGCGGGTGCCATCGCTCGATGACGATCGCATCTGTCGTGCCGTGCTGGTGCTCATCGACGCCACGACGCGAACGAATGCCTACCGCCCTCGTCCGGACGGGGCGCTTGCCGAAGAGATCGCGGTCAAACTCGACGCAGCGTCGGTTGGATTTCTGCCCGAGCCGCGGCCGACGTTCGAGATCTTCGTGTGCTCGCCGCGCGTTGAGGGCGTTCATCTGCGTGCTGGCGCGGTGTCGCGCGGCGGCTTGCGGTGGAGCGACCGGCGCGAAGACTTTCGTACCGAAGTGCTCGGGCTGGTGAAAGCTCAGATGGTCAAAAACGCAGTGATCGTGCCGGTTGGGGCCAAGGGAGGCTTCGTCATCAAGCAAAGCACGGCGTTGCCGTCCGACCGCGATGCAGTGCGTGCTGAGGGAGTGGACCGGTATCAACGCTTCATCCGGTCGTTGCTCGACGTCACCGACAACCTCGTCGCAATAAGCGGAGGCGCGCCGACCGTCGTGCACCCGCCCGGCTGTGTCATTTACGACGACGATGACCCGTACCTCGTTGTGGCAGCGGACAAGGGAACAGCGACGTTCAGTGATATCGCCAACGAGGTGGCCAATGACTATGGCTTCTGGCTCGGCGATGCGTTTGCCTCCGGCGGCAGCAACGGCTACGACCACAAGGTGATGGGCATCACGGCACGCGGGGCGTGGGAGAGCGTGCGGTGCCATGCCCGGGTCATGGGCAAAGACGTCGAGACTGACTCGCTCACTGCTGTCGGCGTCGGCGACATGTCGGGTGACGTGTTTGGCAACGGCATGTTGCTGTCGAAGCACCTCGAACTGGTCGCCGCGTTCGACCATCGCGATATCTTTCTTGATCCGAACCCGAACTCGGCAATTTCTTTCGCCGAACGTCAACGGCTGTTCGAACTGTCGCGCTCGAGTTGGGCCGACTACGACACGGAGCTCATCTCCGAGGGCGGGGGCGTGTACTCCCGTTCGCTCAAGTCGATTCCGATCTCGGACCAGGTACGAGCGGCGCTCGGTCTGGCCCAGGGGATCACCGAACTGGCACCGAATGCGCTGCTGTCCAGCGTTCTCCGAGCCCCGGTTGAACTGCTCTGGAACGGCGGGATTGGTACCTACGTCAAGGCGAGCACCGAGACGCACGAGTCGGTCGGGGACCGGTCGAACGATGCGATCCGGATCGACGGTGCCGATCTGCGCTGCAGGATCGTTGGTGAAGGTGGCAATCTGGGGCTCACGCAGCTCGGTCGGGTCGAGTACGCAATGGCTGGCGGCCTGATCTACACCGATGCCATCGACAACTCTGCTGGCGTCGACTGCAGTGACCACGAAGTGAACATCAAGATCGCGCTCGCTGGCCTCGTCGCCAACGGTGACCTTTCAAGTGTTGATCGAAACGCACTGCTCGAAGAGATGACCGACGAGGTCGCCGAACTTGTGCTCGACGACAACCGCGCACAAACGCTCGCATTGATGATCGCTCGGACACAGTCGTTGCCGATGGTCAATGCGCACGCCCGATACCTCGACGCCCTCGAAGACGAGGGGCACCTCGACCGGGGGCTCGAAGCGCTCCCCAATGACAAGCAAATCGCGGAACGCCAGAGTGGCGGCAGTGGGCTCCGCGCGCCTGAGTTCGCAGTCATGATCGCGCTGACCAAGAACGCTGACATTCAGCAGGTTGTCGCGAGCAACCTCCCTGACGAGGCGATCCTCGAAGCCGGCCTCTTCGAGTATTTTCCCCGTCCGCTCGGGGAGCGATTCCCCGAGGCCATCCGGACGCACCGGCTCCGTCGCGAGATCATTGCCACCGACCTGGTCAACAATATGGTCAACCTCGCGGGCATCTCGTTTGACCACAGAATGACCGAGCAATCGGGGGCATCGGTTGCCGATGTCGCCCGAGCATTCGTTGCTTCCCGGAACACTGTTGGCTTCACCGACCTGTGGTGGGAGATCGATTCACTCGGCAGTTCGGTCGACCTCGACGTACAGATCGAACTCTTCTTGGACGTACGGCGGATGGCTGAACGCTCGACCACGTGGCTGCTCCGACGGCGTCACGCACCCATTGACATCGCTGCAGCAATCGACACCTTCTCGGCGGGCTTCGGCTTCCTCAGCGAGTCACTCGACGAAGTGGTCGGTGGGCGTGTGGCCACCGAGATCCGGTCGGTCCGTGAAAAACGAATTGCAGCGAACGTGCCTCCGGAGCTGGCAGCCCGGTCGGCGCGCTGGCCGTGGCTGCACACGAGCTTTGACATCATCGAGATCGCTCACGCCGAGTCGTGCAACGTGGCCGACGCAGCAACCGCATACTGGTCGGTTTTCGAATCGTTCGACGTCGGCTGGCTCTGGGATGGCATTGGTGCGCTGCCGCGTTCTGATCGCTGGAAGACACAGGCCCGAGCCTCACTTCGAGACGATCTGATGACGGTCCTTGCCGACCTCACGGCGCACGTGATCCGAACGGCCGAAGGCTCGCCAGAGGCCTGGATTGAGGCCAACCGTTCGGCCTACACGCGGATGATCGGCATGGAGACCGAGATCCGTCGGGCCGAATCCTTCGATCTCACGACACTGTCGGTCGCACTTCGTCAACTGCGCAACCTCACGGTCAACGCTGCGCGTTGAGAGATGCGTGCTCGGTGCGTGCTGTCGGGCGATGTGTGAAAAGGAGACCGAAAGGTCAGATCCACCAGCCGCTGCAGTCGATAACGAGGTTGGCGGTTCCGCTGGTACGGAGGCACGACCGGCCTTCATCTGTGAGTTCGGCGATTGCTCCATTGGTGTTGGCCTCGCCGGGAGCTGCGGTCGTCGTCAGCCAGCCCTGGCTCGTCACACGCGGTGTACGTCCTCTTGGCGAACATTGGCGTTGAGCGTCGTTGACCATTCGCGGGCTCCGAGCCAGTCGAAGAGAATCGACAGATTGTTCACTGGAATCGGTGTCGAGGCCATCAGCGAGGCCATCAGCGAGGCCATCAGCGAGG
>JBLIMF010000130.1:0-7388 GCA_047638615.1 Gammaproteobacteria bacterium | reverse complement strand
CGCACGTCACTGCTGATGGATCGCGAACGACCAGTCGAAGCCACCACCATCGAAGAACTCTGTGCACTCGCAGCGTGGGCCCCAAATCACAAGAAAACCTGGCCATGGAAGTTCACCGAGTTCACTGATGCCGGGCGTGCACGGCTCGGGGAAACAATGGCTGCCGACATGGTCGAAGCCGACTTCGGCGACATCACAAAACGAGAGAAGACCCGGAGTAAATACATGCGTGCCCCGTCTGTTCTCGTCGTCGGTTGCGAACCGCATGACAACGAGATGCTGCATCAGGAGAATCGCGATGCCGTTGCGGCGGCAATTCAGAACCTTCTCCTCGGCGCCACAGCACTCGGCCTGGCCAGCTTCTGGTCGACTCCGGCGCTCACTCGGCCACCGCAGGTGCTCCAGCTCTGTGGCTTCGATCAGGAAGATCGCGTCATCGGCGTGCTCTACCTCGGATGGCCGCTCGGTGAGTGCGGTGTGCCTGAGCGGCCGGTGCTGTCCATCACTCGCGTGTCGAGCTGATTGAATCGTGGCCGTGCAACAGACACTCGTCACCCTCGACCTTGAAGGCGTCCTCATCCCTGAGGTGTGGATTGCCGTCGCCGAACGAACCGGCCTTGAAGCCCTGACGCGGACCACTCGCGACGAGCCCGACTACGACGTGTTGATGCGGTATCGCTTGGACATCCTCGAGCAAAACGGCCTGACGATGTCGCTCATCGAGGACGTCATCTCTGGCCTTGAGCCACTCGACGGAGCGAAGCAGTTCCTCGACGAACTGCGCACACAGACACAGGTGATCATTCTGAGTGACACGTTCGAGCAGTTCGCTCGTCCGTTTATGCGCCAACTCGGCTGGCCCACCGTGTTCTGCCATCGCCTCGTTGTCGACGACGATCGCATCACCGACTATGAACTGCGCCAGCCCGACCAGAAGCGAAAGTCGGTCCAGGCATTCCACGGCCTGAACTACAAGGTGATCGCCGCCGGCGACAGCTACAACGACACCACGATGCTCAACGAGGCCGATGCTGGTTTCCTGTTCCATGCACCGGACAATGTCATCGCCGAATTCCCGCAGTTCCCCGCAATCACAACCTTCGACGACCTACTCACCGCCATCACCGCTGAGCTGTAGCGGTCTGTTTGTGCCAGGCACAGTGTGACCGGGACTCGTCAGGGGGTGTAGGTACCGAAGACCTCTCGAAGGCTGTCGCTGATTTCACCGAGGGTGCAGTCGGCACGGAGCGCATCCTTGATGCTGTACAGCACGTTGTCCGTGCCCTCAGCCGTGGCCTTCACCTTGGCCAATGCCGACTCGACAGCCGAGTTGTCACGGTTGGCCTTGTAGGCCTTCAAGCGCTGGATCTGACTCGGCTCAAGGGCCGGGTCGATCGGGAACACGACCGGCTCGGGCTCGTCGTCCATCGTAAACTTGTTGACACCCACGATCGTGCGGCTTGAGTCGTCAATCGACTTCGTGTACTCGTAGGCCGAGTTCTCAATCTCCTCCATCTGGAAACCCTGCTCGATCGCCGAAACTGCGCCGCCCTTCTCGTCAATGGTGGCAATGTATTCCCAGGCGAGCTTCTCGACTTCGTCGGTCAGTGACTCCACGAGGTACGAGCCGGCCATGGGGTCCGGCGTGTCGACCACACCGGATTCGTAGCCAATGACCTGCTGCGTGCGCAGCGCCATCCGTGCGGCGTCTTCAGTTGGCAGGCTGAGCGCCTCGTCGAAGCCATTGGTGTGGAGTGATTGCGTGCCGCCCATCACTGCGGCCATCGCCTGCAGCGTGACGCGCATGATGTTGTTCATCGGCTGCTGTGCTGTGAGCGTCGAGCCGCCGGTCTGCGTGTGGAACCGCAGCATCTTCGACTTCGGGTCCTGAGCGTTGAACCGCTCGGTCATGATCGTGTGCCACATTCGGCGGCTCGCACGGAACTTGGCAATTTCTTCGAAGAAGTTGTTGTGCCCGTTCCAGAAGAAGCTGAGCCGTGGTGCAAAGTCGTCGACGTCAAGGCCGGCGTCGACTGCTGCTTGCACGTAGGCAATCGCGTTGGCGAGCGTGAAGGCGATCTCCTGCACGGCCGTCGAACCAGCTTCACGAATGTGATAGCCGGAGATCGAGATCGTGTTCCAGCTCGGCACGTGCTCGGAGCAGTACTCGAAGATGTCGGTGATGATCCGCATCGATGACCGCGGCGGGTAGATATACGTGCCGCGGGCGATGTACTCCTTCAGTAGGTCGTTCTGGATCGTGCCGCTGATTTGTTCGGCGGACACACCGTTCTCTTCAGCAACCAACTCGTACATCAGCAGCAAAATCGCCGCTGTCGAGTTGATCGTCATCGACGTTGACACCTTGTCGAGCGGAAGGTCCGCGAGCAGGAGCCGCATGTCTTCCATCGAGTCAATGGCCACGCCGACCTTGCCGACTTCACCTTCAGCTCGACCGTGGTCGGAGTCGTAGCCCATCTGGGTAGGCAAGTCGAACGCACAGCTGAGGCCGGTCTGGCCGGCGTTCAGCAGGAACTTAAAGCGTTCGTTGGTCGCTTCGGCGTTGCCGAAACCCGAGTACTGGCGCATCGTCCAAAGGCGACCGGTGTACATCGACGAGTACACGCCACGCGTGTACGGCGCCTCACCCGGCGCTCCGAGCTTCGCTGCTGAATCCCAGTCAGCGAGATCGTGTTCGTCGTACAGCTCCCTGATCGGGATGCCGGAGTCGGTCTGAGGGAGATCGGAAGCTTCAGCCATGTAGATGATCGTATTGCGACCCAGGCCCGCCGACCCAGTGCAGTCCAGGTTGCTTCCTCAGCTGGCTGCGACGATGGCGACTTCCATCTGCCACTCAGGTCGGGCCAGCTCAGGCACCATGACCAAGGCAGATGCTGCCCGGTGCGCTCCCAGGAAGGCGTCTCGTGCAGCCATGACTGGCCCCAAGGGCTGGCCAGCAACGACATAGGTGGTGACGGACACAACATCATTCCGCGACATCTGTGCATCGTCGAGCATCGCTGCGATGTTGTGCCACACCACTGCTGCCTGGTCGCCGACGTCGGGCGGCGTCGATCCGTCCGGGGCCGTCGGCACGACACCTGAGGTATGGAGCCAGCGCGTCGGAGCTTCTGTGACCACTGCGTGGTGATAATTCGCAGCCGCAGGCGCAATTGAGGTTGGGTTGATCGAGCGATTCACGCCTTCAGCGTCGCACAGCAGGCTTATGCTCGCCACGATGGACGATCGGCATGCACCCGGGCCGGTCTCGCGCTGGTTGAGCACGACGCAACCCGAGGCACTATTCGTCCTGTCAGCGGTTGCTCAATACATCGGCGCAGCAATCGCCGTTCTGCTCTTCGACGCGGTTGAGCCGCAGACCGTGGCGTGGTTCCGAGTAATGGGTGCAGGCATTGCACTCCTGCTCATTTCGCGCGGCTGGTGGCGCGGATGGACGCGGGAACAGTTGGTTGCCGTAGCGCTGTTCGGCATCACGACAGCGCTGATGAACATCTTCTTCTACTTGGCCATCGACCGAATCGACTTAGGGAAGGGCGTCACGATTGAGTTCATTGGACCGATCCTCGTCGCAGCCTGCACGACACGGTCCGTGCGAAACGGCGTGGCGCTCGCGTTCGCCATCGTTGGCGTCGTAGTGCTCGGCGGTGTGGAAGTCGACAACAACCTGGCAGGCCTCGTGTTCATCCTGATCGCGTCTGCGCTGTGGGCGCTCTACATCGTCTTCGGGGCCCGGGTCGCGCACGTCGATCGCGGCGTTGCCGGTCTCGGTCTCGGCCTCGTCATCGGCACCATCGCGACCGCCCCCATCGGCGCGCCGTGGAGCGGACCGGTCTGGGTTTCCCCCCTCCTCCTCGGTCTGTGCCTCCTCGTTGGCATCTTCTCCAACGCCGTCGGCTACGGCATCGATCAGTTCACCTTGCGACGCATCCCGATCCGCCGCTTTTCGGTGCTTCTCGCGCTGCTTCCGGTCACCGCATCACTCGTTGGTTGGATCGCCCTCGACCAGCGCCCTTCGACGATCGATGTCATCGGCATCGCGTTGGTGTTGGTCGGTGTCGCTGTGCAGGAACGCGACGAAATCGAACGTGTCGAGCGAGTTGTCCAGACCGATCCCGCCTGACATGCCAGATTCCGCCGACCCTCAGCTCGCTTGACACCGGAGCTACTGTTTGCACATGGCTAACACGATGGAAGACAAGCTCGCCGCAATGGAGAGGGAGGCGACCGTGCCGAAGGAAGACTTCGCCGCCGAGCGCCTCCATCGCAAGCAGCGCCTCGCCTGCGGCCTGCGCACAATGGGTCGCTTGAACCTCGCTGAGGGAGTGGCCGGCCACGTGACCGTGCGCGACCCTGAGCACCTTGACCGTTTCTGGGTCAACCCCTTCGGTACCAACTTTAAACTGATGACGGTCAGCGACCTCATCTGTGTCAACCACGAGGGTGAAGTGGTCGAAGGTGACGGACCACTCAACCAGGCAGCATTCGCCATCCACGGCCAGATTCACCAGGCTCGTCCCGATGTGGTCGCCGCGGCGCACTCACACTCGATGTACGGCAAAACATTCTCGACGCTCGGCAAGCCGCTCAAAATGATCACGCAGGACTCGACGATGTTTTACAACGACGTCGCCCTCTGCAACGACGGCAGCGGTGCCGTCGTGCTCAGCCAGGAGATTGGCAAGAAAATGGCCGACGCACTCGGCGACAAGAAGGCCATGATCCACCAGAACCATGGGCTGATCACTACGGGCGGTTCGGTCGACGCCGCTGTCTGGTGGTTCATTGCACTTGAGCGCGCCTGCCAGAGCCAACTCGTCGCCGAAGCTGCCGGCACTCCGATTGAGATCCCGCAAGCCTTCTGCGAAGACGGCCTCAAAGCGCAGGGCAGCGACGTCGCCGGCTGGTTCCAATTCCAGCCGTTCTGGGACGAACTCGTCGCACGCGAGCCCGAATTCCTCAACTGACCTGCGCTGGCCAGATCGCCTCGGGACGTGCCGTTGTTGACGGCTCGAGGGCCCGGCGAGGCTCCCGTTTGCGACGTGTCCATCGCCCCCAACGACGGCGATCGTTTTGGTGGCTGGGCCGAACTGAAATGACAGACTGTCAAGGTGACCTCGATCGAATGGAACGAACGTCGAGTTTCGCCGAGCGACCTCGAACTTCTCGACACTGCTCCTGAGAGCATCGGGATCGACCTCGGCGAAGTTCGCCGGTATCGGCAGCGCCGCGTTCGTGAAGAGATGGAGGCCCACGGCGTCGACGCCGTCATTCTCTCCGATGCTGTGAACATCCGGTACGCAACCGGCACCCGGAACATGCAGATCTTCTCCAGTCGTAACGCACCGTCGCGCTACCTGCTCTTGACCCAGGACCGCTCGATTCTGTTCGAGTTCACCGGATGCGAACATCTTGCAGACGGCTACGACACCGTCGACGAAGTCCGAGCCTCCACGACCGCGAGCTTCTGCGCAGCCGGGCCCGATATCGCCGGCCGCGAAGTCGCATGGGCGAACTCGATGGCACAGCTGATCGGTGAACTCGTCGGCCCGCACGCCACGGTCGGAATGGAACGAATGAACGCCGGCTCAGCCATCGCGCTCGCCGCAACCGGCCTCGACGTCGTCGACGCACAACAAGCTGTCGAAAGAGCACGGTCCATCAAGTCGGCCGAAGAGGTCAAGTGCATCAAAGCGTCGCTGCGCGCCACCGAAGTTGCCGTCGCCGAGCTGCGCGACGCAATCAAGCCCGGCATGACCGAAACCGAACTCTGGTCGATCATGTTCCAGTCGGTGATCGCACAGAACGGCGACTACTGCGAAACCCGACTCCTCAACTCCGGCCACCGCAGCAACCCGTGGTTCAAAGAAGCCAGCAACCACGTGATCGAAGCGAACACCCTCATCGCGCTCGACACCGACGTCGTTGGCTGCCACGGCTACTACTCCGACTTCTCCCGAACCTTCCACGCCGGACCCGACCAACCCACCGCCGAACAACGACTGCTCTATCGAACTGCGCATGAACAAGTCGAACACAACATCGCCATCATCGAACCTGGCTTGACGTTTCGCGAGTACGCCGACCGCGCCTGGGACATCCCCGACGAGTTCCACACCCACCGCTACTACCTGTCAGCGCACGGCAACGGCATGACCGGCGAATACCCGTACCTCTACCATCGCAGCGACTTCAGCGACGCCGGCTACGACGGCCTTATTGTGCCCGGCATGACACTCTGCGTCGAAAGCTTCATTGGTCGCGAAAATGGCCTCAACGGCGTAAAACTCGAACAACAGGTGCTCGTCACCGAGACCGGCGTCGAAGTACTCTCGGAATTCCCGTACGAAGGTCGCCTTCTCCGCACCTGAGACGCACCTTGACAGCAACCATCGAAACAGCGCTCGCGAGCCCGCGGCCGCGGTACCAAACGTTGTCTGACACGGCCCCTAGGTCGATTCAGCCAGCAATGGTGGTGCGATGCAGCAGGCGGTGGTGTCCGTCGTAGCCGCCGGTGGCTCGGTGCAGCACCGAGCGGTTGTCCCACATGGTCAGCATGTCCTGTTGCCACACGTGGCGATACTGGAATTCGTCTCGGGTCTGCCACGCGTACAGTTCACCCAGGAGCTCGCGGGCTGCGTCGTCGGCCATACCATCGATGCCAATGATGTAGCCGATGCAGCTGAAAAGCCCGAGCCGTCCTGTTTCAGGATGTTCCCGAATGATCGGGTGGAGCTGGGTGGCCATTGCCTCATCGGACGGCCGGATATCCATGCTCCGATCGGTCGCCTGATCGTCGGCACCGTACGTCCCGTCAGGTGCGTAGCCGCCCCGAGCTGAGTGCACTGCCATCTTTCCGTCAAGGCGAGCCCGGAGGTCAGCCGGCATGGCATCAAGTGCAGCGTGCTGGTTGACGTACAGCGTGTCGCCGCCCATCGGAGGAATCTGCACCCCGAACAGGCATGTTCCTGAAGGCGGCGTTGCTTGGAAGCTCCAGTCGCTGTGCCAATTCTCAGCAAACAGCGGCGCCGTCTCGTCGGCGCGACGTTCGACTGCGATCACGTGGTCACGCCCAGCGATCGGCGCAATGAATGGATCATCACCGAAACCGCCGAAGGCGAGCGTAAACCATTCGAGATCGTCGTCGCTCATCGCCTGGTCTGGGAAGGCCAGGACGTGGTGCTCAAGCCATGCAGCCCGAATCTCGGCAACCGTGGCAGGATCAAGTGGCGCTGTGAGATCAGCCCCGGTCACCGTTGCCCCACACGCCTGTCCCGACTTGACCACATTGATCGCCATCACCCGAACGTAGCGCTACCGACCGTCGACTTTCGGCGCTGGGGCGCTTCGGGTCGAACACCGATAGCAAT
>JBLIMF010000129.1:0-7398 GCA_047638615.1 Gammaproteobacteria bacterium | reverse complement strand
CGCCCAGGGCGAGGTATGGCATGCCACGAACAAGACCATTGGTCTCTCCGAGGCTTTCGGGGTCGGTGTACATCGGCTTTTTGGCCGGTGCGTTACGCAACCACTCCCGAAGTTCGACTTCGTTGAGGCAGCTATCCGTCACACCGTCCAGGTAGGCCGCACCGATTTCACTCGGTGACGCGTCCCAGACTCCAGGCCGGCATTCTTTACTGAGTAGATCCCACGATGCACCAGCAAAGGTGTTGCGAGTCATGAAGTTGGTGAGGTTTGGCGCCGCGCCCGACCAGACGTTTTGGTCGGGACGGGAAATGATCAGATCGTCGTTCGAATCGGTAATGCCATCGATCTGGTGACAACGTGAGCACTGCGAGATGAAGGTTGATTCACCTTCGGCCGCAAGCGATCCTGCTGCCGGGGCAACGTAGTCCTGCGTCTGATTGGCCTTCCAAATGGCAAAGTCTTGCGAGTTCATGGCAATGACTTCCATCCGCATGTTGGCGTGACTGAGGCCGCAGAACTCGGTGCACTGACCAGCAAAGATCCCAGGCTCGTCAGCCTCAAGTCGAACGGTATGGATGCGACCGGGGACCATGTCGCGCTTGCCGTTGAGGCTCGGAATCCACCATGAATGGATGACATCACGGCTCGTACCACGCACGAGCACCTTGGTGCCGGCTTCGATGACCATCTGGCCGGAGGTGACGATGGGCTGTTCGATACCGCCGCAACCGTCTTGCACTGGGTAGTCAACTTCCCACCACCACTGCTGGCCGGTGACGTTCACGATGCACTCCGTGTCGGAGGTATCGGCAAGATCCATGATCGTGCCGACCGTGGGAATCGCAATCCCAACCAGAATGAGCGCCGGCAGAATCGTGAGGCCGATTTCAAGAGCTGGCTTGCCGTGAGTTTGCTCAGGGATCGGCTGGCCACGATCACGGTACTTCCAAAGAGCAAAACCAATTACCGAGAAGACAACAGTGCCGACGATGCCGGCGATGCCAAACACCACCCAGTCAAGGTCGTTGATCATCTGGGAATTCGGCCCCTTGGGCTGCCAGGTGTCTTGCGGTGCATCTGTTGCACAGCCAGCGAGCAGCGCTGCGAGCGAGCCCGCAACAAGAGTGCGAACGAGCCGTGAGGAGGTCACGGACTTCAACGTAGTTGTGGTTTCCACAGCCTGCATTTTCGTGGTCGATGATTGGTGGGACATGTTCAGGTCGTACGTCACGGCACGACCACATCGAGTTCGGCATCGGTGCCGGGAACATAGAAACGGAAGGCCTCAGCGTCGTCGGCGTAAGCAAAGCTGGGCTCGTCGAAAGTGACGGTAATGAGCTGAGCGCCACCGTCTCCGACGAGCGAGGTGCACGTCAGGTTACGGCCGCTCTTTTCGCCATGCGACTCATCTGCACCATGGCCCTCTTCATCAGCCGGTGCGGCCTCTTCTGCTTCTGGCGCCGGGCCGATGTCAAGTGTGAGTCGACGGGCTTCGCCCGAATCATTGCGGAACACGATGTTGTTCGGGTTCGAGCGACGCAGCGAAATGGCATCGGCACCCTCGACAATCGGGCCAGGGAGGTCGAACTCGAGATTGCCAGCTGCAGTCAGCAAAATTGTGTACGTGCCCGCCTTGGTGGAAACGGTCTGGCTGGCGTCGTCGTCAATCTCGAACGCGTCAGGCGAGTCACAAAACAGTGCAGCGTCAGCAGCGATGGTTTCGTGGACATGAACGTCACGCTCACCATCAACACCGGCAGCCACGCCCCCGGCAACGATTGCGACGGCACCGACGGTCAGGACCCCACCAATCGCACCACGCTTGACCGACGGACGGACGGCAAAGATAAAAGCGACGCTGGCCACGATCGCGGCAAGCACCACGAAAGCGATGATCGTGTTGGTCTTCGAAAGCCACAGCATGATGCGGCTCAACGCGTAGGCAATACCACCGACAGCGACCGCGCCGAGCAACGGGTACTCGAGCGGATTGGCGAGACGGCCACGAACGTCAGCGTTAGTGGCCGAGTCGGTCGATGCGCTTTCGGCCCACGCCTGCACGGCCCACTGTGCACCAGCAGCGAGCAAGATGACCAGGCCGATGGTGAAGATCGACTGTTGCGACACGAGGCCGAGCAGCACCGCAGCGGCACCAACGGCAAAAACCATTGGCCAAATGCTTGCGCCGGGCGGGTCGTCCGATGCTTCGGACGTGGACACAGCAGTGGCGTCCAGCGCGGAAACGTTGGAGTCGGCAGCCCAGACGTTGACGCCGGCCAGGAAGGCCAGCGCAATTGCCGCGGACACGAGGCCGACGATGCCGAGGGCTTCGTTCTGCGTGACGCCGTAGACAACTGCAGCAACCGTCGAGAGGACGGAAGAGCCGATGAGGAGTTTGGAACCAGTAGTGAACATCAAGAACTCACTTGGTGACGTAGACGACGAACCAGATGGCCGTGTAGATGACGGACATGGCGTACCAGTAGATGGCGTGGGCGGCGAGGATCTCGTTGTCGCTGCGGCCCCCGGCGAACCGGAATGCTGCGACGACGGAGAAGATCACGCCGATAATCATCAGCGCCATGAACACTCCGGTCAGGGCGTAGAACATTGTGGCGTAGGCGCCGTCACCGACGCCGAGGCCCATCTCGGAGTAAATAAAGGCCTGAGCATTGATCACCATGATCGCAACCAGGGCGGTGGCGGAGAGAGCAAAAACGCCATGACCTCGGTCGCTGCGCTTCGCGGCCCACACTGCCCACTGGGCGAAGGTGCAGATCGCGATGAACGCAATCAGTGCAACGTTGGAAGCGACTTCGGGAATGACAACACCACTGGGAAGCCAGTTGCCGTCACGTTCGACAAAGTTGGTGCGCTGTTCGGACCAGACAGCGAGCATCCCGCCGACAATCATCGTCATGGCGACCACGCCGAGCGTGGTCCCAACGATGATCTGGCGGCGCGGTGCGGCAGCGGGGCCGGCGGTGAGAGCTTGCATCAGCTGTCGCCCTTCTCGGAGTCGGACTGGCTGTCATCCGACGTGATGTCGGCCAGTGGTTCAGCCGACGTCACCGTTGGTGCGTCGGCAAAGTTGTTGGCGGGCGCCGGCGAAGACGTAGCCCACTCAAGCGTTTGACCGCCGTAAGGATCGTTTTCGACGTCGCCAGTCGAACTCGTCACCGAGGTGACGAGGAGGCCGATGAAGCTCAACACGGTAAGTGCCATGAGCACATGCCCGACCAAGACGAGAATGGCATAAACGTCACGCGGCGCGTCGAACCCAGCGACGTAGCTCGGCAACGAAGCAAGGACCGTGGCAATGACGCCGAGGCCGGCGAGCGGAAGCACCTTGGCTGCCGGCAAGTTGACGCCCCAGAGCTTCGGCGCCCAGTACGCCATGCCGCCGAGAGCAGCGAGGACCGTGCCGTAGACCACATAGATCAGGGCGCCTTCAGCAAAAACAGTGCCTTGGAGGCCAAGGTCGTCAATGGCGAACAGGGCCGTACCGATCATGCCGACCATCACCATGCCGAGCCCGAGGAAGCCAAAGGCCAATGCTGGCGTGACATTGGGCCGCGCACCTTTGACCGGCTTCGCGAGGAAGAGGGACATGAGGAGGACCACCGTGAGACCGAGGAGCGGGAGCAAGTTGAACATCGCCCACGGGACCACGTCGTAGAGTTTTTGGCGAACGTCTTCACTCCCACCAATGAAGAGGTCACTGCCGTTCCATGGGACGCTGTGGACAGCGTCCTGGGTAACCGAGCCGAGGGCGGCCACGCCCATCAGGCCGAAGCCAGCGAATACGATGCCGCGCGCAGGCGTGCGCTGCTTGAAGAGCAGCGGTGCGCCATCGGCAAGCAAGCCAGCAACCGGGAGAGCAAACAGTGCCGCAGCTCCCGGAGAGAAGATCCAGCCGGCCCAGTCGTAAAGGCCTGTGTTGCCGCCGAAGGCCTCGCGGCCGTTGCGATGGTCGACGAAGAGGTAGGTCAGCGTGCCCAGGAGAACCGGCATTACGACGACCAGGCCAAGGCCCATCACCAGCGCGGACATCGAGAAGAACGGCACACGACGCATCGTCATGCCGGGTGCCCGTGTGGTGAGCACGCTGGTGGCAATCGACACGCCGACCGCTGCGAGGCCAATGGCCATGAGGCCGTGCGCACCGAGAAAGAGGTCGACCATGTCGGGGTCGCCACCGAGGCCGCCGCCGTTGTTGGCGAGCGCGATCATCGAGAAGATGAGGCCGCCAACCCACATCCAGAAACCCGTGGCGGCCAGGCGTGGGAAAGCAAGGGAGCGTGCGCCGAGCTGCATCGGGACGACGGCAACACAGAGGCCGATCGCAAGCGGCAGCAGCGTGCCAAACATGAGCCCGACGCGCTGTGCATCAAGGATTTGGGGAATGGCACGGTCATCGATATTGCCGATACCACTCCGCTCGATCCCAATGATCAAGTTGATAGCTACCGTCGCCAGAAGGCCCAACAGGCCCCCGCCAAGGAACAATCTTCCGATCTTTTTATGGTCGGTCGATGTCAGCCAATCGGCTACGGCGGCAAGCAGGCGACCAAGCGCGCTGTCTCCCGCTTCGACACCCGAAGCAGTAACTTCGGCGGTGGGATCAATGGTTGTCATACGAAGTGGAGCTCACTTATTTCGTTTAACGGATCAGATTTCGACTGTCAAGTCGTTGGACACAACGGCCCGAGACTACTTGCACGGGGGCATATCTTCCGAAACCAAACCAAGATTCGTGTCGGGTGCCATAGAACAAGTTCACAAGGCAAACGAGTTAGAACCCGTACTCCACGAAGACATCGAGTGACATGGCCCCGAAGAGCAGCGTGACATAGGTGATGGAGAAACCGAAGAGTCGCATGCTGGCTGCCTCGGTGGGGTGCCTGCGCAGCGCAATCACGCCACCAAGAAACATCGCTCCAAGGACAACGGCCGAGATCCCGTAGATCCAGCCGAGATCAGCGACCGGGATCAAAACCAGCGTGGAAATCCAAAGGGCGACGGTGTACAGGATCATCTGCTTGACCGTTTCGGCCATCGACACCACGCTCGGAAGCATCGGAACGTCGGCAGCGCGGTAGTCGTCGGCGTACTTGACGGCCAGCGCCCAGAAATGCGGCGGCGTCCAGAGGAACATCACAATGAAAAGAACGACCGGCGTCCAGGTGACGTTGTTCTGTACTGCCGACCAGCCCACCAGCACCGGGACGGCACCGGCGGCGCCACCGATCACGATGTTCTGCCTGCTCGTGCGCTTCAACCAGATGGTGTATACCCCGATATAGAAGGCGGCTGCGGCAAACGCGAGCACTGCCGAGAGGAGGTTGGCACCGGCCCAGAGCACACCAAAGGCAAACACCTGCAGGCTCAGCGCGAAGATCAGGGCGTTGCGCGGTTCGATGACACCGGTCACAAGCGGGCGGGCCTGGGTGCGCTTCATCAACGCATCGATGTCGCGATCGACGTACATGTTGACGGCGTTTGCACTGCCAGCCGACAACGTTCCGCCGATGAGCGTCACGACGACAAGCCACGTCGATGGCCAGCCACGTTCGGCCAGGATCATCGTCGGCACAGTCGTGATCAGCAGCAGTTCGATAATCCGGGGTTTAGTCAGTGCGATGTACCCACCGAGAACGGTGGTCGGCACACGGCGATTGCCGTGCGCCACACCACCAGGCGCAAGCCGTGACGGAACGAGGGGACGGGATCCGACGGACATTGTCTTCATCGTACGGTCGCGCGCAGAAATGGGCCAACACGGATGGCGCGTGTTTCGCTACAGGTGTCACAGTGCCCGATCATTCGGGTTCGAGACGCATCGGCGGTGCGCCCGACCAGGGCCCCTCGGTGGTGGATAGCGTCAAATAGTGATGGTCCACAGGTACGACACCGTTTCTTTCCTCACCGACTACGGAACGCAGGACGAGTTCGTCGGCGTCTGCAAGTCGGTGATCCGTGAAATTGCGCCGCACGCAGTCGTGATCGACCTCACTCATGGTGTCGCTCCCTTCGACGTACGTGCCGGCTCGCTCGCACTTGCTCGCGCGATCAGTTACGTCGCATCGGGCGTGGTGCTCGCTGTGGTCGACCCCGGTGTCGCCACCTCACGCAAGGCCTTGGCGATCGAAGTCGCTGACGGCGAAGGCGTATTAATCGGCCCCGACAACGGCCTCCTCGCTCCCGCCGTGTCAATGGCCGGAGGAGCGGGCCGGGCGGTACAGCTCAACAACGCTGACTATCAACTCCACGCAATCGGCGGCACTTTCGCTGGTCGCGATGTGTTTGCGCCAGCAGCCGCACACCTCTGCAACGGTGTCGATCTTCTCGAACTCGGCGATTTGGTCGATGCCGACCTACTCCTCCCCGGTGTCATCCCGCTTCCCCAATCGGACGAGGCAAAGATCATCGCCCAAGTCCTCTGGGTCGACCGTTTCGGCAACGCCCAGCTCAACGTGGGGCCTGACGACGTTCCTGCGTCGTTTGGCGATCGGCTCGATGTGCGCTTCAGTGCTCCCACAGATCCCACCGGTGGCACCACCCGCAACTGCGTACGCGCCACCTCGTTTGCCGAGCTCGCTGGCGGCGCTGTCGGCCTCGTTCATGACTCGAGCGGCATGCTTGCTATCGCTATGGATCAGCGCTCTGCGGCAGAAGAACTCGGCCTCGACGTCGGTGATCAGGTGACGCTCACCGAGAGTTCCGACGCTGGCAATGGTCCAGTCACGCAACAGGTCAGTATTCGGCCGAGTTGAATTCACCAAGTGAAATGTCGGGTTCAATTCGGTTATGGGTTGTGCGGTTTTCAATGGCTGCAGCGCCATCTGGCCTACCACTGACCTGATTTCACCAAGTGCCCCTTGTCACAGACGCCACAGATGACTTAGTCTGACGAAACAAAGATGCGTTCGCCCGACTTGCTCGGCGGACGGCACGCGACAGAGCCGGTGCCACCTGGGGGTTGGTATCGGCTCTGTTTGTTTTTCGTGCGACGACAAGAACGAGGCGGCAGAGCCGAGATCCATTAGCCGAGTTCGCGGCTGCGTTCGGTCGCGGCAGCGACTGCACCGGCGAAGATCGAGCGGAGGCCTTGCTCTTCGAGGACCGCAAGACCGGCCGCAGTCGTGCCGTTTGGTGACGTGACGTTCTTGCGCAGCGTCGCCGGGTCACCCTGCTGCGCGAGCAATGTCGATGCGCCAAGCAACAGCTGGGTGACGATGCGCTCGGCGATGTCAGGATCGAAGCCTTCTGCGACTGCTGCTTCGATCAACGACTCAGCCACGAGGAAAATGTAAGCGGGTCCCGATCCGGCGACGCCGGTGAACGCATCGAGCTGGGGTTCGGGCAGACGATCAACAATCCCGACGGAACCGAGGA
>JBLIMF010000128.1:0-7408 GCA_047638615.1 Gammaproteobacteria bacterium | reverse complement strand
TCATCATCGCCGCGGTTGTCGGGGGCACGCTGCTGACCGGTGGTTATGGCACCGCTTTTGGCGGCGCTATTGGGGCATGCATTTTGTCGATTCCGGCCATCGGAATTTCGAGCGCTCGTTGGAACACCGACTGGCGGTTCTTGATCGTCGGCGTCATCTTGCTGCTTGCCGTGGTGTCGAACAAGTTCCTCCGGAACAGGGCCGAAGGGATCCGCCGATGAGCAGCACCGAATCCCTGGCCCTGCCAACGCCTCTACCTGAACTGGAGACCAACCATGTCTGAAACGCCACTCCTTCAACTTGACAACATCTCGAAGTTCTACGGCAGCATCACTGCACTCACCGGCGTGAGCACCCAGGTTGCCGCCGGCGAGGTCACCTGCGTGCTTGGCGACAACGGCGCGGGCAAGTCGACATTCATTAAAATTCTTGCCGGGGTGCACCAGCAGTCCGAGGGCACGATCCAGTTCAACGGCGAGGAGGTGATGTTCGATTCGCCGAGAGACGCCCTCGACACTGGCATCGCGACGGTGTACCAGGATCTCGCGATGGTCCCGATGATGTCGGTGTGGCGCAACTTCTTCCTCGGCTCGGAACCAACGAAGGGCATTGGCCCGCTCAAGTGGATCGACACGAAGAAGGCGAAGCGGATCGCGAAAGAGGAGATGGCCAAAATGGGCATCGACATCCGCGACACCGAGCAACCCGTCGGCACGCTGTCTGGTGGTGAACGTCAGTCAGTGGCCATTGCCCGAGCCGGCTACTTCGGTGCCAAACTACTGATCCTCGACGAACCGACCTCAGCGCTGGGTGTGAGGCAGTCCGGAGTCGTTCTGAAGCGAATTGTTGAAGCCCGCGAGCAGGGGCTTGCCGTGATCTTCATCACGCATAACCCGCGACACGCTTACCCGGTGGGTAACCGCTTCCTGATCCTCAACCGCGGTCGTTCCTTGGGTTCGTTCCATAAGTCGGAGATCACTGTCGACGAACTGACACAGAAAATGTCGGGCGGCGCCGAACTCGAAGCCCTGGAGCACGAACTCCACGGTTCCGGTGTGACAAGTTGACGCTCGGTCCGCCGTTCAATCTCGACGATCTAGAGATTCTCACTTTCGGCCGTTCCTCGGTTGACATGTACCCCGAGCAGCAGAATGTGCCGCTCGCCGACGTCTCTACTTTCCGCAAGTCGATCGGTGGGAGCCCGACCAACGTTGCGGTTGCTGCGGCTCGGCTAGGTCGCAAGGCTGCGGTCATCAATCGTGTTGGCGACGATGCGTTTGGTGCCTACATCCGCCAGGGCCTGCGTGGCTTCGGTGTCCACGACGAGTTCATCTCAACCGACCCGGAACTGCTGACACCGGTGGTGTTCTGCGAACTGATGCCGCCTGAAGAACCATCGATCTACTTTTACCGCGAGCCGCGTGGCCCTGACATGGCTATTTCGGTTGCCGACATGCCGATGGGCGCGATTCGCTCCGCGCCGCTGTTCTGGCTGGCCGGTTCACGCTTTGCCGAAGAGCCGTCGCGGTCAGCAGCCATGGCCGCACTCGAGGCACGGGGTCGCAAGCAGCACACGGTCATCGACCTCGACTACCGACCGATGTTCTGGGACTCACCAGAGCAGGCTGGCGAGTTCATCTCGCCGTCGATCGATCACTGCACGGTGGCGGTTGGCAACAAAGACGAGTGTGAAATCGCGCTCGGCACCCGAATTCCTGACGAAGCCGCTGACCGGATGCTCGAACGTGGCGTTGAAATTGCGATTGTCAAACAGGGCGGCGATGGCGTCATGGTTGCCACGGCCGACTCGCGTACCGTCGTCGAGCCGATTCGAGTGCCCGTGGTGTGCGGTCTTGGAGCAGGCGACGCGTTTGGGGGCTCCCTTGCCCACGGATTGCTTGCCGGCTGGGACCCCGCCGAGATCGTGTACCGGGCGAACGCTGCAGGCGCCATCGTCGCTGGCCGCCTGATGTGTTCCGACGAGATGCCGACCGCTGACGAGATCGACGACCTCCTTGCCACCGGCAATGTCCCACAGCGAGTTGTCTCATGAGGTTCCTTCCCGATGAAGCGTGGCTCGAATTGCTCGATGTCCGCGCGACCGACCCAACAGCGATCAGCGCGGCGCTTGCTGCGCGCACGTCGCGGCCGCTGCTTGCCAATGACGGTGCAACGTTCATCATCGCTATCGACCACCCGGCGCGCGGCATGGTCGGCGTGTCCGGGCAGCCTTTCGTCATGGCTGACCGCCGTGACCTCCTTGAACGTACGATGACGGCGCTCGCCGACCCAGGCGTCGACGGAGTCATGGCGACCCCTGACGTCCTTGACGACTTGGCGCTGCTTGGCGCCCTTGACGACAAGGTCGCAATCGGTTCGATCAACCGTGGCGGGCTCATGGGGTCGGCGTGGGAACTCGACGATCAGTTGACTGGCCACACCGTCTCGTCGATCGTCGAGCAAGGTCTCGACGGCGGCAAGATGCTCCTCCGAATCGACCTGGCTGATGAACGGTCGCGACCCACAATCGAGGCATGCGCCCGGTGGATCACTGAACTGGCCTCTGCCGAGAAGATCGCGATGCTCGAACCGCTGCCGTACACCACTTCGCCGGATGGCGACAAACATCTCGACACCGACGAAGATGCGCTGATCAAATGCGTCGGTATCGCCAGCGCACTTGGTGCCAGTTCTGCCTACACGTGGCTGAAACTCCCGGCGACCGCACAGGTCGAACGGGTTATGGCTGCGACATCACTGCCCGGATTGATTCTCGGCGGCACACCCGGGCCCGACCCGGAATCGGCCTTCAACGAGTGGCGACGAGCAATGGCTGTGCCCAATGTGCGCGGCCTCGTCGTCGGTCGCTCACTGCTCTATCCCCCAGATGGCGATGTGGCAGCTGCAGTTGCAACCGCTGCCGAAATCGTTCACCCTCATCTCATCCCGGAAGAAGAAACGCAATGACGCGTCAAAAAATTGGAATCGCCGTCATCGGCTTTGGCTGGATGGGGCAGGCGCACACGCGCTCGTACCTCCGGATTCCCACGCTCTTTCAAGAGCGCACATACGACCCCGAACTGATCATCATCAGCGACAACATGCAGGACAGGGTTGATGAGGCTGTCGAGTCATTCGGGTTCCGCGAGGGCACAACCGATTGGCTGGCTGCGGTCAACCACCCCGACGTCGATGTGGTGTGCATTTGCGCGCCCAACATGCTCCACGAGCCGATCGCCATCGCAGCTGCCGAGGCTGGTAAGCACGTGTTTTGTGAAAAGCCCGTCGGCGGTACGCCCGAGCAGACCGTCCGGATCGAAGCGGCGAGCCGAAAGGCCGGCGTTATCACCGGGGTCGGCTACAACTATCGCTGGGCACCGCTGGTGCAGTACGCCAAGAACCTGATCGCCGACGGAACACTCGGCGAGATCACCAACTACAACGGCCGATTCTTCACGATGTATGGCTCCGACCCAATGGGGCTTCTGTCCTGGCGTTTCCAGCTCGACGGTGCAGGTCACGGTGTCAGCTCTGACATCTTGAGCCACTCGATCGACCTCGCCCACATGCTGGTCGGTCCGATCAAGAAGGTCGTCGGCACAGGCCATACGTACATCCCTGATCGGCCACTGCCGAAGGCTGGCGGCACCCACTACGACGCCGGTCAGCCAGGCGACCCGACCGGTTCTGTCGAAAACGAGGACTACTTCGGTGCCCTCGTCCAGTTCGAGAGTGGCGCCAGGGGCACGTTCGAGGCAAGTCGCACGATCGTTGGCCCCGAGAGCCAGTGCGCCTTCGAAATCTACGGCACCAAAGGTTCGCTGAAGTGGAACCTGGAGACCATGAACGAGCTGCAGCTCAACCTGGTCGGCGACAGGGCCCGCGGCTACACCACGGTCTACGCCGGCGACCGGTATCCGTACCACGGCCACTTCGTGCCCGGCGATGCCAACTCGATTGGCTATGAGGACCTCAAGGTCATCGAGGATTTCGAGTTCCTGTCGTCGGTCGCAGCGGGCCGCCAACACAACCCGGGCTTCAGCGAAGCCATCGACTACGTCAGCGTCCAAGACGCCCTGCTTCGCTCTTGGAAGAGTGAAAAATGGGAAGACGTCACGAACATCGCATCCATCTAGCGCACAGAGTTACGCATGGGGTCAGGCCCCTTTCGCAACTATCTGAGAAGGAGAGACCCTCATGGGGACACAACGATTGACGGTTGCGCAGGCGATTGTCGGGCATCTCATTGCCCAGACCACCGAACTCGGTGATGGCACCACTGCCCAGCTTTTCCCCGGTATCTACGGCATTTTCGGGCACGGCAACGTCACGTGCCTCGGCCACGCGCTCGAAGAGCACAAGGACGAGTTACCCACGTGGCGCGGACAGAACGAACAGGGCATGGCCCTCGCAGCAACCGCGTTCAACAAGGCGATGCGACGTCGCCAGATCATGGCGGCCACGTCGTCGATCGGCCCCGGAGCGACCAACATGGTCACCGCTGCAGGCGTTGCGCACTCGAATCGCATCCCGCTGCTGCTGATTGCTGGCGACTCATTTGCATCGCGGACCCCCGACCCGGTGCTGCAGCAGGTCGAGCACTATGGCGTGCCGTCGACAACCGTGAACGACGCGTTCCGGCCGGTCGCTCGCTACTGGGACCGGATCACCATGCCCGACCAGATCCTCACGTCGTTGCCGCAAGGCATCGACACGATGCTCGATGCTGCCGACTGTGGCCCAGCGTTCTTCGGCCTGCCGCAAGACGTGCAGGCAATGGCCTTCGACGTACCTGACGAGTTCCTTGCTCCGAAGCACCATGCAATCGTCAGGGCTCGACCCGACCGTGGCCAACTTGGCGCAGCAGCTGCAGCATTGCGCGCTGCAAAGAAGCCGCTGATCCTGGCAGGCGGCGGCGTGCACTACTCCTTTGCCGAAGCCGAGCTGCTGGCGTTTGCCGAGCGCCACAACATTCCCGTCGTCGAGACGGTTGCCGGAAAGGCCAGCCTCGTCGCAACACACGAACTGAACGCCGGCCCGATCGGTGTGACCGGATGTGAATCGGCCAACAACCTGGCTGCGGCTGCCGACGTCGTCCTTGCCGTAGGCAGCCGAATGGAGGACTTCACCACCGGGTCGTGGACGCTCTTCCAGCACCCTGACGTGACGCTCATCGGGCTGAACGCGGCACGGTTCGATGCACGCAAGCGCCGCTCAATGCCGCTCGTCGCGGATGCCCGCGAAGGTCTTGCAGAACTTGGTGAAGCACTCGGTGACTGGCGAGCCGACGACAGCTGGAGCGAACGCGCAACAGTCGAACGTGCGAGCTACCACGCCTACATCGACAAAATCGCGGCCCCCAACGATGCCGAAGTCGCTCACGGGGCGCCCGTCACGTATGCCCAGGTCGTCGGTGCTGTCGACCGCAACAAGGTGCCGGGCGACTACGTACTGGCCGCAGCTGGCGGATTCCCCGGCGAGGTCAACAACGGGTGGCGTGCCGACGAGATCAACAGCTTCGATTGCGAGTACGGCTTCAGCTGCATGGGCTACGAGATCGCTGGGGGATGGGGCGCCAAAATGGCAATGCCTGACCGTGAAGTCATCGTGTTCGTTGGCGACGGCTCGACGATGATGATGAACTCCGACCTCTACAGCTCGGTGATCAGTGGTCACAAGATGATCGTCATCATTTGCGACAACGGCGGGTACGCAGTGATCAACCGGCTGCAGATGAACCAGGGCGGCGTTCCGTTCAACAACCTGCTCGACGATTGCAAGGGACCGAACACCGAGGTTCGCGTCGACTTCGAAATGCTGGCAAAAGCTCAGGGATGCAATGGCGAGACCGTGCACACGGTCACCGAACTCGAAGCAGCGATAACCAGGGCCCGCGCAGCAGACCGCACCTACGTGATAGCGCTGCAGACCCATCCCTACGAGTGGACCGAGGGCGGCACGTACTGGGAGGTCGGGGTCCCCGAAACGTCATATCGCACTGAAGTCGTCGATGCCCACAACGAGGTTGTTGCCGGGAAAGCCGGGCAGCGCAGGGCCTGACTGGCGTCCCGCAGGCTGCAGCGACCACACTCGAACCATGACTGACACGCTCGATCGCACCGCACGCGACTATTCGGTCGTCGGCCCGGAGGCGCAGAGCGCGGCCGAAGTCGGGCTCGTCGATGCCGAGTGGTTTCGCCCGTATGTCGACCCTGGTCGAATGCGCGAGCTCACGGAGCGGACCAACCGGCGGGCGATCGCGGATGTGGTGTTGTGGGTCGCATTGCTGGGCAGCGCTGGTGTTGCTGCAGCCGTGGCATTCCCGAGCTATTGGTCGATCCCACTGTTCGTCGTCTTCGGCGTGTTGTACGGCGCAGCCGACGCCCGGTGGCATGAGTTCGGCCACGGGACAGCGTGCTCGAACGAGCGAGTCAACAGCACCGTTTACCAGTTCGCATCCTTGATGTTGTGGCGCGGCCCGACGCTGTGGCGATGGTCTCATTTCCGCCACCACAGCGACACGATCATCGTTGGTCGGGATCCGGAGATTCAGCTCGCTCGGCCACCCTCGTTGTTCCGCCTTGCGCAGAATTACACTGGCTTGCGCAACCAGCCAGGAATGTTCTGGCGGATCATCCAGCATGCTTTCGGCAAGATCGATCCGGTCGCCCTTGATCTCGTTCCTGCGAATGAACGCGGCAAGGTCGTGTGGGAGGCCCGGTTGAGTGTGGTCGTCCATGCAGTTGTCATCGGCCTGGCGATCGTGACGCAGAGTTGGCTGCCGATATTGTTGGTCGGGGCGCCCACGGTTTACGGGGCCTGGGTCGTTCTCTTCTTCGGGACGACGCAGCATCTGGGATTACAAGAAGACGTGCTCGACCACCGGGCCAACAGCCGAACGGTGTACATGAACCCGGTGTTCCGATTCCTGTATCTCAACATGAACTACCACGTCGAGCACCACATCTTCCCGGCGGTTCCGTATTATCGCCTGCCCGCATTGCACGCTGAGATCAAGCACGCGCTGCCTGCACCGAGTCCGAACTGTCTGCACGCCTACCGTGAGATCATCGGGGCACTGAAGCGGCAGCGCGACGATCCCAGCCACGAACTCGAGACCCGCCTGATCCCCAACGTCCCGAGTGCTCCGGCTGAGATTGGTGCAATCGGCTCGGTCCGCCCTGACGGGTCGTTTGATCTCGGCCCAGTCGCCAAGCTTGCGGTCGGTTCGGTCACTCGTGTTGACGTACGTGACCGGTCGTTCGCCGTCGCGCGCACCGGCGATGGCACGGTGTGCGTTGTCGACGGGATTTGTACCCACGGCCAGGTTCACCTCGCTGGCGGTACGGTCATCGACGGGCCCGACGGCCCACAGATCGAATGCCCGAAGCACAACGGTCGGTTCGAC
>JBLIMF010000127.1:0-7415 GCA_047638615.1 Gammaproteobacteria bacterium | reverse complement strand
AGAACCCGAGCCGCTTGTGCTTCAGCAAGATCACGCCACGCTGGCCGACCACCAGTGCTGAACCGGTGACATGAATCGAGTCAGATTCTTGCGACAGGGGATCGCTGAGCTGGTCGAATGCCTTGAGAAACCGCTCAACCGACATCTGTTCGCGTTCATCGACCGCAACACGCTCGACCACGTCAGATCGCAATCGGGCAAGCACATCAAGCGGCATGCCGCTCATTGTCGGCCATCGAGCAGACCGATCCAAATCACATCATTGTGATTTTACTGTCAATTTCTTCTTGAGCTCCAGACGATTCGGACCGATACATCAATGAAGATCACAACAAACGGGTTATCTGCTTGCTGCGGCAGACCACAGTTTCAACAACTGCCTCCGCCGCACTCGCACTCGAACTCGGTTGACAAACCACTTCTGGCGGAAGAAATAATCATGGACCAAGAAATCAATCTCGAACCTCGCATCCTGATCGCAATGTCTGACCCCGACGTACGTCGGGCCGTTGTAGCTGGTTTGCGTGCCGCTGGCTTCTGCGTCAGCGCACCGACCGACGCAGAAGCAGCCATGCTGCTCGCTCAGTCGTTCTCTCCTGATGTGCTGGTCGTCGACTCGCGCCTCGTGACTCCAGAGGGCCGGCCACTGTTCGAACAGCTCCGCAATTTCAGCGAGCAGTACCTCATATGCGTCGCCGGCGACGGCGAGCACCGGGTGCGCTCCGCCGTGCTTCAGTCAGGTGCGGACGACGCCGTTTCTACTCCCCTCCACGTTGATGAACTCGTTGCCCGTTGCCACGCAATGCTCCGCCGCCCGCGTCAGTTGCAGCAGCGTGTCGATAATGTCAGCGCTGCGTCGCTTGTCCTCGGCCCGCTGACCATCGACCTCGGCCGCCGCGAGGTCCGTGTTGATGACGAAGAAGCGCAGACCACTCGCATCGAATTCTCGCTCCTCGAGCAACTCTGCCGCCGCCCCACCGAGGTGTGTACGCGTGACGAACTGCTTGATTCCGTCTGGGGACCGCGCTGGGTCGGTGACAGCCACGTTGTGGACGTCCACCTTTCTAACCTGCGCCGCAAGCTTGAAAAGGCAGCGCCCGGCACCAAGGTGATCCACACCGTCCGCGGTGTCGGCTTCCGCCTCGCCAACGACGTCACTGACGCCATCGCTCTTCCCCGCGGCGTCGGCGTCGGCGTCGGCTGAATCTGTCACTAAGCATGAGCGACCTCAGTCGTAAAGTGCGCTGATCCACCAGCGTTGATGTTCAGCAATCACCAGGTAACTGCGTTGATCGTTGGTGACCATCTGGAAGCGGGCCAATCGACGATGCCGTTCGGGGTCCCACCAGCGCTCGTCAATCGGCCACGGGCCCGCCCATGCAGCAACCTGTCGCAACCGCCCGCGCCGCCACCCCGATGCTTCGTCGCCGGTGAGCAATCTGAACTGAGCGGGGTCAGCTGACACCGCTCCGCGCCCACTGACTTTGACCGGCTGCCCAGCTTCATCGAAGACTTCGACCGGATGTGGCTCGGCAAACACCGTGGCCGGCGACGGTGATGGCAGCGAGCCCGGCCATGGCCCCAAGGGTCCGCTTCCCGTTCCGGCAGCTGACGTGGCCCGCTGCCGTTGATCAAGATCGACCATCGACGCCGACACCCAGCGATAGCGGTCAGCAGGCAGCCGCCCGCCATTCCACACCGGCACCGTGACTGCTTCGTCAGAGGTGACCATGGTCAGCCGAGCGATACTCCGCGCTGCCTGCCGGTCGGCCTCGGA
Source organism: Gammaproteobacteria bacterium (assembly GCA_047638615.1). Taxonomy (GTDB): domain Bacteria; phylum Actinomycetota; class Acidimicrobiia; order Acidimicrobiales; family Ilumatobacteraceae; genus Ilumatobacter_A. The sequence goes on along the minus strand of JBLIMF010000127.1, from coordinate 5,638 downwards.
CTGACCGCCCCATAACCCAAGCTGGCTCCCAACGTCAGCACACACCTCGTCGGGCGTGAGCCTAATGAGCGCAATACCGCCGGTGATCTCCTGATCGCTCCCCCGCGGCAGATTGGTCCACGCATCGAGTTGCCAACGAACACGCTCGACCATTGCTGCAGCGTTCAACCCTGCCGAACGGAACCACGAACGTTCAGATCGCTCACTGTGCTCGGTCTCGAGCTGCACAACCAGGCGAGTGCACACCCGACCCTCAGCCGATAGCGCCTGCGCCAATTCGTCGGCCAACTGCTTGGCGACGAAAACCACTGCGGCCGCCTGCGCCACCGGGTCGTCGAGCACGAGGTCGAGCCGACGTTCCGGCGACGGATCGGTGGTGCTCGGTGGGCGACGGTCGGCACCTGATGCCAACTGATGTGCATGCACACCGGAGTGACCGAAACGCCCAAGCACGTCACTGGCCGTGAGCTCAGCAAGGTCACCCAGTCGACGCAGGCCGAGCCGGATGAGGAGGTCGATCATCTCGGGGTCGGACTCCCCCAACGTCTGCAGCCAACCAATCGGCAACGGCGCACAGAAGGCTGCTGAACCGCCGGCTTCGACCAGGACCGGAGAACGCCGCCGTACCGACAGCCGCGCTGCCACGCTCGATGCAAACCGGCCGTCAGCTACCCCGACACCGACGGATGTCCCCGTTCCCGTGACGCCCGCCGCACTGCCAATGGCTTCAAGCAACACGTCCGACAGTGCCGCATCGCCGCCGAAGTATCGCGACGGACCATGTGCTGCCAGGCTGACCCAGCCCGCTTCAACCACGTCAAGCCGGGGCGAGAACTCGGCAACGGCGCGCACAACTGGCTCGAATTCGCGAATATCGCGAGCAACATCGTGATCAGCAAGAACGATGTCAGGGCAGCGTCGTTGCGCCTGTCGACGGCGCTGCCCGATCACCACGCCCTCGGCGGCAGCCGCAGCAGTACGCGCCACCACCCGGTTGGCATGCATCACTGCAGCCAACTGTTCGGGGCGAAACCCCGCAGCCACTGCTGGCCAGTCGGGTAGCCACACCGTGACCATACGCGTCGGCGGATCGCTCATGATCAACTCACCGCTGAGAGCAACGGTGGCCAGCTGTCGACAGCATTTTCTGTGTCGCGCTCGATCGGCCTGGCCTTGGCGCCAAACGGTAACGCCAGCGAGATACATCGACGGCCCGATACCCGGCGCCCAGATGCCGACATGTCGACCGTGCGCTGCTGTAGATGCCCCCACCCAGCACCTGCGCCCGACCAAACCTGCTCGGCAGTGTCGATCACGCCGTCGCACACCAGCGGCCCTGGGTCACCGAGCACCAGCATGACGACCCCACGCTGCTGCAAACGGGTGGCGACCTTACGCACGGCGCTGGCCGTGATCTCGGCGGGCACCCGTGTGAGCATCACTTCGAATCCATCAGCAGCAGCGGCAACGACATCGGCCCACCGGACTGCGCGTTCGGCAACATTGGCTTCGGTGGGCATCTCGCCGAGGGACGTGTCGATCGCGACGATGCGTTCGAGTGGCACCCCGAGCTCGCTGGCGGCATCGAGCCCGAGCGTAGGCACATCGATCACTGCCAGCCACGACCCTGCTGTCACCGCAGCAGCAACCAGATCGAGTGATGCCGACGTGGCAGCCATCCCACGGCAGGACAGGACACGGCCACGCACCAACCCGCCTTCGGAGAAGAGTTCGGTCACGTGCTCGGCAACCGGCAACACTCGTTCGCAAGCCATCGACACTGGCGCAACTCGGTCACCGAGCGCAGCCAACACCGATGTCAGCGGCGGCGGTTCGGCCAGTGCAGCAACGTTTTTACCCCGCTCGGAGACCAAGTCGTCGTTGATGTCTCGTACTGCAACGTCCATCCTCACATCATATCGAACACATGTTCGATACTGCAAGGCCAAGTGCTCGCGATCGTCGCGCATCCAGCAATCAATCGCTCACCGCCAACAAAATCAGGTCGCTTGTAGGGTCGCTTGTCTCTGCAGGGTCACGAGATGTTCCTGAATGAGGAAACTCATCTGTTGGCTACTCGCTGCCACGTTGTCGGCACCCAGTGATCGAGCGTGATCGTCGTCGCGGATCGCTCGGCCACCAGCGACAATCAGCAGCTTTGGCGCAGCCGCACGCACTGCCTCGCACGATTCCGCGAGCTGCACGAGACTGCTCTCTGACGAGACCGAGAGCCCGACGGCAACGGCCGCATCAGGGTCGCTGGCGACAATGCTCCCCAGCGATTCGGCAGGCAAATCAGCACCCAGGTCGAAGACTTCCCATCCCTCCAGCCGCAACAGGTCGCTGAGCATCGCCAATGGCAACGTGTGGTTCTCGCCCGCCGGCGCGGCAGTAATCACGGTGCCGCGTGCTCGTCCACGACGTGCGAACCGAGGCCCGACCTGACCGATGATCCGCATCGCCATGCCACTCGCGCGGTGCTCGATGGCGATGTCGAGTTCACCGGTGCTCCACCGTTCGCCAATGCTGATCATGGCCGGTGCGAGGACATCCAGGTAGACCTCGTCCAATTCCTTGCCAGCTGTCATGGCCGACTCGATGATGCCCCAGGCCCCACGGGCGTCACCTGCGATCAGGCGTGACTCAAGCCGAGCACTCCACGGCGCACTCTCCCCCGCAGCAACCGGCGATCGGAGGGAACCCATCCGGAACGCCGCCACTGCACCGGGCGTCACCTTCCAGGTGCCACCAATCTTGTCGGCGTCCATGAGGCCCAGCCGGACGTACCGATACGCAGTCATGTAGTGCACGCCAAGTTCATCGGCGGCTTCTTGGAGAGTCAAAACTGAGAGGGCCAAACGGAGTCATTCATGAGCTACTGCGTTCACGCGACCGTTGGGGACTCGAGGCCCACACCGAAATAGGCGCTGGCCGTGCTCATCAATCGATGGGAGCGAGACGATTAGCGAGCGTTCCATTTGGTGCGCGCGGCTCGCCCACGCTCAAGCAGGTGCGTCGGCACCTTCTTGGCTTCTGCAGACAATTCGATGCCACCCGTTTCGACAGCATCGCTGCTCGCAACTTCGGGCTCGTCGGGCTGCAGATCTTCGAACGAAGGCGGCTGGACGCCCGGCGTCCAGTACATGTACAGGTCGCGTACGAGTTCTGACAGCCCCGCAGAGTCGTAACCTTTTTCGAGGTCAACCGTGATCATATTGGAGTAAATATGCACACCTGCGACCTGGCCGGTGCGAAAAAAGCGTCGTGCTAATTCATCTGACGGTGTATTGCCGTGCGCATCGAGAATCGAACGAAATCGCTCGTGCCCCTGCCCTGACAACGTGCGATTGATCTCGAAGCGCACCACACCTGGGGTGGAACTCGGCTTCTCAGTGACGGCGACAAGCTGACCCATACGATTCACAAGCTACACGGGCGAACGCTCTCTCCCTGTGTTCGTGACGAGCGTTCCTGAAAGAGCGTTCCTGAAAGATTTTCGTGGTCCTGTTGGCAGTCAGGCGGCCTGGTTGGCGAAGATCGCGATCTGGCTGGCAATAGACCGGGCATCGCTGGTGCTGCGCACTGCCACAACGACGCCCTCGCTGCCGCCGACCAGGGCAATGGTGTAGCCGTCACTCACCGGCCCAGTCAGCGGGATGAACGAACTGATGCCGACTGCTTCGCCACCCACTTCGCCAACCGGCTCGATACCGGCACGCTGGTACCAGTCGTCACGGATCGTGGCTTGCGACACGAAGGAAACCTCGACCACGATGAAGCCAGCATCGAACCGGCATGCACCGACGGCGAAGTCGTCAACAATGGAAATGCTCCCGGCGTTGTCGGCAACGACACCATCGACACCGACGCCGATCAGGCGCTCGCATGCTGGCGGCGGCGGAACCAAAGTCGATGGCGGCGGAGCTGCGGTCGTGTCCGGGCTCGGTTGCGGATCGCCAATGAGGTCGGTCGTGGGCGGGGCCTGCGACGTCGCCGACGCATCGGAAGCAGCCGATGCCGGCTGCTCAGGAACGATAGTCGGCGCAGCGTTGATCACGCCCGGTTCGATGGTCCCAGTTTGTGGTTGGCCAGGCAACGTCGACGGCATAACGGTCGGAACGGTGCGCGTCTCCGAGGCAACCGTGCTCGACACCGCCGTCGTCGGTTGGAGGGAATCTTCGACTGTGCCATCTCGACCGGATACTCCGCTCGATCCGTCGCTCTCTGAGCATGCTGCCAACGCAAGAACAACAGCAACAAGAACAGCTGCACGCTTTGGTCGCTTCGACCTCTCCATTTTTACACCATACCGATCAGACCAAGGCGTCGGCGAGCACTTGCGGGAACTCGCCAGGTGTGGTCGCCATCACCGTGGCACCGAGCGCTGTAAGCGCTGCGGCATTGGTGTAATCGTGAGCAGGCACGCCCTCGTCGCTGAGCGCCAGCAGCGCGATGACTCGCACACCTGAGGTGACGAGTTCCGCGACGCGCTGATACATCAGCTCAATGTTGCCACCCTCGTAGAGATCGGAGATGAGGAATAGCACGCTGTCCCGCGGCCGCTCGACGAGCTGCTGGCAGTAGCCCAGCGCATTGGCGATGTCGGTGCCCCCGCCGAGTTGCACCCCAAAGAGCACCTCAACCGGGTCGTGTAGAAACGGTGTGAGGTCGGTGACCGAAGTGCCAAAGGCAACAAACTGCGTGCGTAGCGCCGGGAGCTGAGCGAGCACACCACCGAACAGTGAGGCATAGACAACGCTGTCGGCCATCGAACCTGACTGGTCAACGGCGATGACAACATCTTTCGCAAGGCTCCGCTGTCGGCGACCGTGGCCAACGAGCCGCTCAGGAATGATCGTCCGGTGTTCCGGCAACCAGTGTTTGAGGTTCGCTGCAATCGTATGGTTCCAATCGATGTCTCCAGGGCGCGGGCGCGACGTCCGAGCACTACGGGCCAGCGCCCCACGAACGGCCTGACGGGTCTGGTCGACGAGACGGGCTTCGATATCGGCAAGCACCTGAGCGATGATCTGGCGCGCCGTGGCCCGCGTTTCGTCGGGCAACATCTTGTTCAATTCAACAAGCAACGTCACCATGTGGATGTCGGGTTCGACCGACTGCAACAGCTCTGGTTCGAGCAGCAGCTGTTTGAGATCGAGCCGCTCGACCGCATCACGCTGCATGATCTGGACGAGCGGCGTCGGGAAGTACGCGCGGATGTCGCCAAGCCAGCGCACAACCCCCGGCTTCGATCGCCCGAGCCCCCCAGAACGCTTTCCACCGCCGCGTCGACCGCTCACCCCGGCGCCGTTTCCGTCGTCTCGATCGTAGAGCGCACCGAGCGCAGCGTCGATCCGACGATCGTCGCCGACCAACGCCTGGCCTCCTCCGGCATCGCCGTCGCCTTTCGAGCTGGCCCCTCCGCCGTCGCCTTTCGAGCTGGCCCCTCCGCCGTCGCCAGGGCCCGCACCCGTGTCTGCTTCCGTGTCTGCTTCCGTGTCTGCGTGCGTCTCTGCGCTCTGGCGCGACTGTTCGGTGGGCTGCTCTTGGACATCATCAGCAGCACCGCCAAGGACCAGTCGCCATCGACGGCGGCGCTCGGAGTCGGAAACCCGAGCGAGTGTCTCCGTCATAGCAC
>JBLIMF010000126.1:0-7430 GCA_047638615.1 Gammaproteobacteria bacterium | reverse complement strand
CGTGCGGCGCCATCGCCGGGCCGGTGGTCGACCTCGACCTGCGAACGCTGTACTTGAATGACCTCGAGTTTCACGGCACAACCGTCTACGACCCCGCCGTCTTCACCGACCTCGTCAACATCATCGAACGCGGTGACGCCCAGCCGATCGTCGGCGCCGTCTACGCGCTTGAACAGATCCACGAAGCCCAAGAGGCGTTCCAGCGCAAGCAGCACATCGGCGCCATGGTCCTCACCATCTAATTCACCGTCTCAATCAGCGTCTCAGTCACCGTCTCAGTCAGCGCTGACCGGAGTCACAGTGCATTGCGCCCGCAATGACTGCAAGTATTCAGAAATGGTCGAAACTGCACTGCCCATCGTCGCTGAGGGTCTGCAACGACATTTCGGCTCAGGCGACGACATCGTCAAGGCAGTCGACGGCGTCGACCTCCAAATCCAGCCCGGTGAAATCTTCGGATTCCTTGGCCCGAACGGAGCTGGTAAGTCGACCACCGTCCGCATGCTGACTACCCTGCTCCGGCCCACTGGCGGAATGGGTCGCGTCGCCGGATTCAACGTCGTCACCGAAGCCGACAGCGTGAGGCGCAACATCGGCGTTGCCTTGCAAGACGCAGCCATCGATCCCTTGATGACCGGGACCGAACTACTCCAGCTGCAAGCCGTGCTCTACGGCCTCCCCAAGGCCCAACACCGCCAAAAGGCCGGCGACCTTCTTGAGCGCGTCGGGCTCACCGCTGCAGGTGGCCGCCGCGTCGGCACCTACTCAGGCGGTATGCGCCGTCGACTCGACCTCGCCCTCTCGCTCATCCACGAACCATCGGTCCTGTTCCTCGACGAACCGACCACAGGTCTCGACCCGATGAGCCGTATCTCGCTCTGGGAAGAGATCCGCCGCCTCAACAACGACGGCACGACAGTCCTCCTGACGACCCAATACCTCGAAGAGGCCGACCAACTCGCTGAACGCATTGCAATCATCGACCACGGCGTCATCGTTCGCAAGGGCCGCCCAACCGAACTCAAAGCCGAAGTCGGTTCGCCGACGTTGTTCGTCACGGTCGACGAGTCGTCGCACCAGATCGCGACCGGCCTGCTCGCCAAATTCGGCGAGCTCCGCCCCAGCCCCGAAGGATCGCTCGGCGTTGGCTTACACGAGGGGCCGAGCGCTGTGTCGAACGTCGTGCGCGAACTCGACGATGCAGGCATCACCGTACGGAATCTCGAACTCCGCGAGCCGAGCCTGGACGACGTGTTCGCCGAGGCAACCGGCTACCGCATTGAAGGCGCCGAATCGTGACCTCGCCTGTCACCACAGCACCGCGCACTCCGACCCGGGCGCCAGCCCTGACATCGACAATCGCTCAAACGTGGGCCCTATCGGTGCGCTCGATTCAATCGCTGCTCCGCCAGCCGTCGCTGGTCGTCCCGTCGCTCATCTTCCCGTTGTTCTTCGCTGCATTGGGAACCTCGTCGTTCTCACGTGCGACCGAATTGCCGGGGTTCCCCGCCGTCGATTCGTATCTCGACTTCGCGCTCGCAGGGGCAATCGTCCAGGGCATCCTTTTCGGATCGACCACCGGCGCTACAGCGCTCGCTACCGACATCGAAAACGGATTCTTCGATCGCCTCCTGGCTTCCCCATCCACCCGCACTGGCATCATCGTCGGACGCATGGCTGGCGGCATGGCATACGGCGCACTCCAGACACTCGTCTTCGTCCTGATCCTCCTGCCATTCGGCCTCACCATCAAGGGTGGCGTCGGCGGCGTGCTCGGTCTGATGGTGAGCGGCACCATCCTGGCGCTCGCCGTTGGCGCCCTGATGTCGGCAATGGCACTCATCACGGGCTCGTCCGAAGCCGTACAAGGTGCCTTCCCGCTGCTGTTCATCGCCTTGTTCTTCTCGTCGGCTTTTTTCCCACGCGAAACAATGAGCGGCATCTACGGCACCCTGGCCGACATCAATCCGGTCTCCCATCTCGTCGAAGGGATGCGCGACCTCGTTATCGAGGGCGTGTCTGCATCGGCGCTGGCCCGGGCGATTCTCGTCCCCGCCGCACTCGCCGTTATCTCCATTGCGCTCTCGCTCTGGGCACTCCGTCACCGATTGGGAGCATCATGAACACAGTTGACACACCTCGGGCCACTCGGCCGATCAATACTCGGAAAACCCCTCACAGCGCCGCCGCCGCTGGTCTGGCCAAACGCAGCATTGTCAACATCACCCGGCTGCCCTCGGCGTTCCTGCCGTCAGTTTTGATGCCTGTTTTCCAGTCGATCGCGTTCGCCGGAACGTTCTTCGCGATTATCCAGATCCCCGGGTTCCCGACCGATCGTTCGATCAACTGGTTCCTCCCGCTCGGAACGCTCATGGGTGCTGGCTTCGCTGGCATTGGCATCGGCTTTTCAACAATCCGCGATCTGGAAACCGGCTTCTACGACCGCATCCGGCTCACGCCCGCACCACGTGTTGCCCTGATCACCGGGCCGCTCACCGCAGCACTGATTCGCGCCGTACTGGTGACCACCATCGTCATCATCGTCGGGCTCGTGTTCGGTGCCCGGCCGACACACGGCCCCGGTGGCGTATTGTTCTTGTACCTCGCTGCAGCGGGCATAGCTGCACTGGGCACCGGGTGGGGGCTCGGCCTTGCGTTCCGGTTCCGCGACATGCGGGCCGCAGCGATCATGCAGCTCACTTTTTTCCTGCTGATCTTCCTCACCGACGCACAAACCCCGCTCTTCATCATGGAGGGCTGGCTCGAATCAGTTGCCAAGATCAATCCGTTTACGAACATCATTCGGCTGGCACGGCTCGGCTTCCTTGACGCGCCGATCACCTGGAACAACATCTGGGGCGGTCTGGTCGCGATCTTGGCGATCTCGGCGGTCACGCTGACATTCGCGCGTCGGTCGCTCGACCGGCTCAGCGACTCCTAGTCCGCTCACACCCGAGCAGCGACCCGGCCGGTAGGTTGAGCAATCATGCGGTACACGACGAATCGGCTGGGCTTCGCCCTCGGGATGATCGCCGTCGTGTCCCTCTTTGGCACCATGGCCTACTGGAGGTTTGGGCTGAGCTTGCTCGGCGCGCTCGATCAAACCGTCACGACTATCACCACCGTCGGATTCAGCGAGCTCAAAGGGTTCGGTAACGGCGAGAAGATCTTCACCATCATCCTCACCATCATCCTCACCATCATCCTCACCATCTTCACCATCATCCTCATCATCACTATCGTCGGAGTGTCGACGGTGCTGTACTCATCTACCCTCGTCATCCAACTCGTCGTCAAGGCCCAACTCAAAGAACTCCGTGGGAGTCGTCGAATGACCCGTCAGAACAACAAGATGATCGGACACACCATCGTGTGTGGGTCTGGCCGAGTCGGTGCCGCCGCTGCACACGATCTCGGCCTCACAGGCCACGACGTCATCATTGGCGACGCAACGCGCGACGAAATCCTGAAAGCAGCCGGAATCGAACGGGCCAGTGCACTGATTACCGTGCTTCATGGCGACGCCGAGAACCTGTTTGTCACGCTGTCCGGCCGCGATCTGGTCCCCGACCCGTTCATCGACGTAGTCACCAACGAACGGTTGGTCGAGTTCCGGATGCGCGAGTTCGTCATCACCGACTTAAGCCCAATCGCTGGCGAAGCGCTGCGCGCTGCGAATCTTCGTGTCGATAGCGGAGTACTGGATGTCGCGTTGCGCTCTCCCGGCGACAACTTCACCACCAATCCGACCGGCGACCACCGGCTCGAACCCGGCCACGAGATCGTCGCCGTCGGTACCGACGACGACTTCCACCGCCTTCAAAACCTAGCTCAGAGCAACTCATGACCCGCACTCACGTCCTGATCGACCTCGACGGAACCATCTCAGACTCCCACGCCGGCATCGCACGTTCGCTGCAGTATGCGTTCACCGAATGCGGATTCGAACCGCCAACCGACGATGCGGTTCGGGACGTCATTGGCCCGCCATTCGAGGTGTCATTTCCCAAGCTCGGCGTGGGCCCTGACGATTTCGAGCGAGTCGTCGACAAGTACCGAGAGCGGTACAACGACATCGGCCTGTTCGAAAACAGGGTCTACGACGGCATCCCGGAAATGCTCGAAACACTTCGTGCCGACGGCCTCACGCTGGCGCTCGCTACCGCCAAGCCAGAAGAGCCCGCTCGCCGAATCACCGCACACTTCGGCTTGAGCGACCACTTCGCCTTCGAAGCAGGCTCCAGCGGGATGATTGGTAACCGACGCACCAAAGCCGACGTCATTACGTACGCACTGGCGGCACTCAACATCTCAGCCGGGGATCACGTCGTGATGCTCGGCGATCGCGATCACGACGTCGAAGGCGCCATTGCCAACGGAATCGACTGCATCGGTGTCACATGGGGCTTCGGTTCCCACGAGGAACTCGCCGGCGCAGGTGCGTATGTGATTGTGAACAACCCTACTGAAGTTGCCGCTGCCGTCGCCGAGACATACCGTCAAGATCCAGTATGAGCACCACTGCTGACAACGTCACCGACTCGACTGCCCCAGCAAATGGTCGACAGCAGTCGAATGGGCCAGCCGATCGCTTTATGCGCCAGCTGCTGCGGCTTCCCGAGGGCAAGACGTCCACCGCCAAGGAAGCGCGCACGGCCTTTCAGAAGTCGATTGCGATCACTGCGTGTCGCTGCATCGTCATGTATCTGGTGCTCCCGTTCGTGTTGCCTGTTGTGGGCCTCGCCAGTGGCGTCGGCCCGGCGATTGGCTTGGTCATCGGCATCCTCGCCATCATCTCGATCATCTACTCGATTCGTCGCTTCTGGCGAGCCGACCACAGCAAGCGCTGGCATTACACGGCTTTCGCCACAGTGATCATCGGTTTTCTGATCTACCTGTCCATTCAGGACACCATCAATCTCATCAACTGAGCGGCATTGCTCGGCCGAACCGCCCTGCCAGTAAGATCGAGTGTTCGACAAAATGAAATGAGATCCGCATGGCGGTCAAGAAGCCCATCCTCTCCCCTTGGTTCAACGGCGAAACGCCGTTGGAAGAGCTCCCAGCCAGCGACCAGGTGGCGCACGACATCGTGCTCGAGTTCAGTGACCTCAAGCCCTCTCTCACGCGGATCATGGAAGCTGATCTCGACGACGAACAGCGTCTGAACGCCATGGTCGCATTCCGCGATTCGTTGCAAGATCCCGGCAACCCAAATCGCGACCCACGCGTCGCAATCGCCAACGCCGGCGGCTGATTCCTCGGCTGGTGTCGACATGTCGATGATTGCGCTCGTCGGCGCGATCATCGGCTTCGCCAATCCGGCCGATATCGCAGACCATTTCAGCCGCCTTGTCGCTTCCATGATGACGAAGCGGTCGAAATGAGGCATGATGTGCTGACACAGGTCACATCATTCGACACATCGACTAAATTACAAGTCGAAAAAATACCCTGGGGGTCCATCAGTGGAAGTTTCCGTCACCATCAACGGCATCGTGCAGACGCACGATGTCGAACCGCGCACTCTGCTCGTCCAGTTCATTCGCGATAACGCCGACCTCACCGGCACCAACATTGGCTGCGACACCTCGTCGTGCGGTGCGTGCTCGATTCACCTGAACGGTGAAGCCGTGAAGAGCTGCACGCTGCTCGCCGTCCAAGCAGACGGCCAAGAAGTCCGCACCATCGAGGGCATGGCCGATGCCGATGGAACGTTGCACCCGATGCAGCAGGCATTCATGGAAAACCACGGGCTGCAATGCGGCTACTGCACACCCGGCATGGTGATGGCAGCAACCAGCTTGCTCGCCGAGAACGCCAACCCGTCCGAAAACGATGTCCGGATCGGCCTCGAGGGCAACCTGTGCCGTTGCACCGGCTACCACAACATCGTCAAGTCGGTGCTCGCTGCAGCGAGCGCCTGACCGGCAGCACATACCGCGACATCAATCCTGGGGGCGGAATTGAACTGGATGGGGGTCCAGCAATGACAGATCTACACGATCTCAAAACCGACAACATGGAAGCCAGCGACGAATCGATCGCTGCCGGCAACGGAGTGCTCGGTCAACGTCTGCTCCGCAAGGAGGATCCTGCGCTGCTCACCGGCGAAGCGATCTACACCAACGACATGAAGGTGCCGGGCGCCCTGTACATGGCGGTGCTGCGGAGTCCGCACGCACATGCGCGCATCGTTTCGATCGACACCTCTGCTGCTGTGGCGCTCGACGGCGTACACAGCGTGTACACCGGTGCCGATCTGGCCGACTCGTGGGCAGCGCCCATGCCCTGCGCATGGCCGGTCACCGACGACATGAAAAACCCGGCGCACTATCCGCTGGCTGTCAGCAAGGTCGCCTACGTCGGCGACGGTGTGTGTGCAGTCCTTGCGGTCAACGACTCGGTCGCACACGATGCGCTTGACCTCATTGACGTCGAGTACGAGGTCCTGCCGGCAGTGATCGACCTCGAGAAATCGCTCAGCGATGACATTGTGATCCACGACGAACTCGGGACCAACAAGTCATACACCTGGCCCCTCGTCATTGAAGACAATGAGGGCGACTGCCAGAAAGCAATGGACGAATCGGCCTACGTCGTCAAGGAGCGCTACATCCAGCAGCGTCTCATCCCGATGGCCATGGAGCCCCGTGCAGTCGTCGCACTGCCGCAGCCCTTCGGCGGCGACATGACCCTGTACTCCTCCACGCAAGTTCCGCACATCTTGAAGGTGATGACCGCGCTCACGCTCGGCATCCCTGAGCATCAGCTGCGTGTCGTCTGCCCGGCAGTCGGCGGCGGCTTCGGCTCGAAGCTGAACGTCTACGCCGAAGAGCTGCTGTGTGTACAGCTCGCTCAGACGCTCAAGGTTCCGGTGCGTTGGAACGAAGAACGCTCCGAGAACGCACAAGCCACGGTTCACGGCCGAGCGCAGATCCAAGACATCGAGCTGGCTGCCGACGAGAACGGCAAGATCACCGGCCTGCGTGTCCGCCTCATCGGCGACATGGGCGCCTACCTCCAACTGGTCACGCCCGGCGTTCCACTACTCGGCGCGTTCCTGTATGGAGGGGTCTACGAGATCCCCAAGGCGTTTGATTTCTCCTGCACGTCGGTTTTTACCACGATGACGCCGACCGACGCCTACCGCGGCGCCGGCCGTCCTGAAGCCACCTACGCAATCGAACATGCGATGGATGCGTTGGCGCGCAAAATGAATATCGACCCACTTGTTCTGCGGCGACGCAATTTCATCCCGAAGGAAGCGTTTCCGTATGAGGCCTACACCGGCCTGGTGTATGACTCCGGTGACCACGACAAGGCCGCCTCCGTTGCCGAGAACATCCTCGACTACGACGCCATGCGTGCCAAGCAAGCTGTCCAGAACGTCGCTGGCTCCACCAAGCGCCTCGGCATTGGCGTGTCGA
>JBLIMF010000125.1:0-7537 GCA_047638615.1 Gammaproteobacteria bacterium | reverse complement strand
CCAACCCGGCAGTTGGCGCCCGCATGATGCCAACAGCGACGAGCGCCACATAGATGCCACCGACGAGACCAAGGCTCCCAGCGATGCGAGTTTTGGCCATCCATGCGGCGACGACAACGGTGATCACCGCGAACGGGACGATGGGCCACAATCGGTGTACCCAGACGAAAACCCCGTCCGGCGCAAAACCAAGCCGATCGGCGAGCACAAACAATTCGAAGCTCGACCGATGGTTCTCCCCCGACTTCAGCCAGGGAGCAAACACCCCGAGCAGCGCAACACCAGCCGAGACGGTCACGCACCCGTTCCGAATCGTCTCACGCACCTCAGCACCGTACGTCACACCAAACTCCTGGCCCATCTTTTATGTGACCGATTTGGACGTCGGTCGCCGAAATCGTTGTCGAAAAACACGGAAGGCGTATGTTCGGTGGGATGACCTGGAGCAACCCGCCCCGTACCTCTGTTCGTGCGTCTCGATACCTCGTTGCTAGTGCCGACCACATCGCAACGTCGGCCGGCACCGAAATGTTTGCGCGGGGCGGAAATGCCGTCGACGCAGCAATTGCGACCAACGCGGCGATTGCCGTTACCGGTCCACACCTGTGCGGGATGGGCGGCGACTTGTTTGCGCTCGTCCACGTCGATGGCGAAGTGTTCGCCCTGAACGCGGCTGGTCGAGCCGGATCTGGCGCCGACGCTGCCGCCATGCGCGACCAGGGGCTCACGGAGATGCCCTTCAAGCTCGACATGCGCTCGGTCACGGTTCCGGGCTGCATCGACGGCTGGATGGCTCTTCACGAACGGTTTGGGTCGCTCCCACTCGACGTGATCCTCGCCCCAGCACAGCGTCTAGCCGCCGACGGCTTCCCAGCCAGCCCGCTACTCGCTGGCTTGCTGCCTCGGCTCGACGAAGCCAGCCGGACGAACCTGGCGGAGCTCGTTGGGCAGGCCACGCACACCGGTGCACTCGTGAGGCGCCCGGGCGTCGCGTTCGCGCTCGCTGGTATTGCCAGTGGCGGTCGGGACACCTTCTACCGGGGGATGTTCGGCGACGGCCTGATCGAAATCGGGAACGGGATCTTCACCGAGTCCGATCTTGGGACGTCGCAGGCCGAGTGGGTGGTTCCAATCTCCGCCGAGATGTTCGGCGTCGACGTCCACACCGTTGGACCAAGCACGCAGGGCTATCTCACGCTGGGGTCAGGGCGACTCGTCGATCAGCTTGTTTCGAGTGGCCAACTCCCTGACGACCCTGACGATGATCACTGGGCCCACTTGCTGATCGAGGCGTCGACAGCGGCGGGTCGGGATCGTCCTGCCCGACTGCATCAGGACGCCGACGGAGATGCCCTCGTGACCGAGATCGCTGAACGTGGTGGCGAGATTGATCTGGAACGAGCGAGCAACCGGTGGGCCCCGCATCGGGATGGCGACACCACCTATCTTTGTGCTGCAGGTCGAGGTACCGACGGTCGCATGATGGGTGTTTCCCTGATCCAGTCGAACGCATCTGGACTTGGGAGCCATTTGGTCGAGCCCAACACGGGTATCAACCTCCACAACAGAGGGATGGGCTTCAGCCTGGAGGCCGGTCATCCTGCCGAACTGATGCCCGGTTGCGTACCGCCGCATACGTTGTCGGCCGCGATCGCCACGAGTGGAGCAGATCTCGTGAGTGTGTTCGGGACGATGGGCGGTGACGCTCAACCTCAGATCTTGCTGCAGGTCGCCACGCGCCTCTTCCACCACGGTCAGTCGGCAGCGACGTCGATCAACGCGGGCCGTTGGGCACTCAAAGGCCCGCAGACCGGATTCGACACATGGACAGGTGCCGGCGGTCCGGGTGTGGCAGTCGAAGGTCATGCATCGGGGGCTTGGGCCGACGGGTTGGCCGCACGCGGGCACCCGGTCGAGAGATCGCCGAGATGGGACTCGGGCTTTGGGCACGCACATGCGATCGTTGTCGACGTCAACGGGATCTTCACTGGGGCGGCCGACCCCCGAACTGTCATCGGCAGCTGTGCGGGCGGCTGAACTCTTCCCCGTTACCGAGTCGGCTGCTACGTCAACAGCGGCATGACCTCTTCGGCAAAACGCGCCATCTGCTCGTCAGCCTTTTTGTAGCTGTCGCCGAGGAGATGCGGGAAGACCGTCAAGTATTCGAAGCCGAGCAGATCTTTGAGGAACTGGATTTCGGCAGCAACGTGTTCAGGCGGGCCGACGATCATCGTCTTGTTCTCGATCGATTCGTCGAGCGTTGGGATCAAGCCTGGAGCAGATGGCTTGCCGTCGGGGCCCATGTAGCCGCGGCTCCATCCGTAGGGACCGAGGAACTTCCAAAACTCGTCGTGACCGTTGCGGGCCGACTTGCGTGCCTCTTCCATTGTGTCTTCGATGCGATACGAGACGACGAGCATGCGCTTCTCGTGCGTCGCCAATTCGTGGCCATCGTGGGAGGCGGCGTAATTCTCGCCGTAGATGTCCCAGAAACGCTTGATGAAGCTGTAGTGCTGGTTCCAAAATACGGCACCGTGATCGACGGTCGGCACGTAGTCGAGCGTGGGTGGCGAGGTGACGGCCTGCCAGATTTCGTACGGGTAGATCGGCCGTGGGATCAGTGTGAGGTCTTGCACCGTTTCGCCACGGTCAGGAATACCGGGCAGCGGGACCTGGAAGTGCTTGCCAGAGAACGAGAAGGTCTCCTGGCTCAGTGCACGACGAACGATCTCCATCGACTCTTCGAAGATCTCACGGTTGAACAGATCGTCGGATTTCTGGTCGGGGTTGTCTTGCGACCCGATGGAAACGCCCTTGTCGTTGAGGTGCAGCACCTCGCGAGGCACCGTGCCACGCCCGACACCGAGCATCGCTCGACCACCGGACAGGTTGTGTAGCGTCGCGAAGTCTTCAGCGAGGCGCATCGGGTTCCACTGCGGAACGACATTAAACATTGCACCGAAACGCAGCGTCGTGGTCTGCGCGGCGATCCAGGTAGAAATCAGCAAACCGTTCGGAATGACCTCGTAACCCTCGTACTGGAAGTGATGCTCGGTGGTCCAGAACGAATCGAAACCAAGCCGCTCGGCTTCTTTGGCCGAATTCACGTACTCGAGGGTGGCCTTCCAGCACGCTTCATTCGAGTAGCGGCGGTCCATCGGGTTGGGCAGACCAGCTCCGGCATCGTCCATCTCGACCCCTCCGAAGAAAAAAGCACCAAGTTTGAGATCTTTTGCAACCACCATGGCGTCTATGTTCGCACGATGGCTTCGACACTGTTGCAACGAGCGACCACGGTTCATGCTGATGTGACACATCCGCAACAGGACATCCGCATCATCGATGGTGTGATCACAGCCATTGGCGACCTCGCCCCGGAACCAACAGATCAAGTGGTTGACCTGCGAGGGCACCTGCTCATGCCCGCCGCAGTCGAGCCCCACGCCCACCTCGACAAAGCCTTCCTCGCCGAGCAGATTGAGAATCCAAGTGGCGACCTGATGGGCGCAATCACCGCGATGCGTGCGAACCGCCACCTACTCGACGTCAACGAGACCATCGAACGTGCAGAACGGGCCGCCCGATTGATGGCGGCCAACGGATTTCGGGCTGTTCGCAGTCACGCCGACACGACCCTGGAGCATGGCCTCACGAGTATCGAGGCACTCCTCGAGGTGAAACATCGCGTTGCCGACGTGATCGATGTTGAAATCGTTGCGTTGTCCGGCTGGCCAGTGATGGGGCCCGGAGGAGCAGACCAGCGGGCCCTGCTGCACGACGCGTTGCGGGCAGGCGCTGACCTCGTCGGCGGATGCCCACACCTCGAAGGCGGCGACACATTTGGCGCGACCGAATTCTTCCTGCAGACAGCCACCGACCACGGTGTCGGCGTTGACTTACACACAGACGAGACACTTGACCCAACGGCAACAGGTCTCGCCGAGTTGGCCGAGCTGGTCGCCGCTGGCTTTAGCCAACAGGTCACAGCAAGTCACTGTGTGAGCCTCTCGATGCAGTCCGAACGAGATCAGCAGGCGACGTCGGAAGCGGTTGTGACGGCAGGTATCGGCGTTGTTGCGCTCCCCCACACCAATCTGTTTCTCCAGGGTCGAGGCCACAGCCCGATGCCCCGAGGGCTCACCGCCGTCGCTGCACTTCGTGCAGCTGGCGCGCAGGTCGCAGCGGGGGCCGACAACTTGCAGGACCCGTTCAACCCGGTCGGCCGGGCATGCCCCTTCGAGACTGCCGGTCTGATGATCATGACCAGCCACCTCCTCCCGCACGAGGCCTGGTCGTCGGTGAGTACGGTCGCTGGTCAGGTGACGTCGTTTGGTGCGCAGACATTGACCGTCGGCGAGCGGGCTGATCTCGTGGCGGTGAAGGCGGCTACAGTTCGTGAGGCAATTGCGTTTGGCCCAGCTGAGCGCATCGTGTGGCGGAACGGTCGACGTCTTGCAGCGTGAGTCAGTCACCCTTCGCCAACTCAGCAGCGAACGAATAAGGGGAGAAGATCCGTTGTCCGATACACGCGACCATGCGCTCGAATTCAAGAATCTGTCGATGGTGTTCCCTGACGGGACTCACGCGCTCGACGACGTCTCGATCAATGTCGACCGGGGTGAGTTCGTGACCGTCGTGGGCCCATCCGGTTGCGGCAAGTCCACGCTCTTACGCATCGCCTCTGGCCTCGAAACGCACACGGGCGGCGAGTGCAACGTCGATCGCGACTCAATCGGCTACGTGTTTCAGGATGCCACACTCTTTCCGTGGCGGACTGTCCGGAAGAACGTCGAGCTGATCGCCGAACTCCATGGACTCGACTCCGCAGCAATGGCTCCGAGGGTCGACGAATCACTGGAGCTCGTCGGGCTCACAGAGCACGAGGTCAAGTATCCGAGACAACTGTCAGGCGGTATGAAGATGCGCGCCTCGCTGGCTCGCTCTCTGGTGCTGCAACCCGATGTGTTTCTTTTCGACGAGCCGTTCGGTGCACTCGACGAGATCAGTCGTGAGCGGCTCAACGATGAACTACTTTCTCTGTTCAAGGCCAAGAACTTCGCCGGACTGTTTATCACCCACTCGATCGCCGAGGCCGTGTTCCTTTCGACCCGCGTGCTCGTGATGTCGGCTCGCCCAGGGCGAATCGTGGCCGACTACGAGGTGCCGTTCGAGTATCCCCGCAGCCACGAGATTCGATACGACTCGTCGTTCGCTGAGCTGTCCGGCAAAATCTCCAACGACCTCCGAGGAGCGCACCCGTGAGTACCGACACCGACACCGACACCGGCGTCAGCGAGGCTGAGCGACAACTCGCTGCTCAACAGGGCGGCGGCATGGCGATCGCCGCCTCTGTCAAGCCGAAGCGCTCCGCTGGGATCGGCCGCTTTGTTGGTCCGGGAGTTGTGTTTGGCTTGTTCATCGCCTTCTGGTATTTCACCCATCATGTGTTGATGTCGGGGCCGAAAAAGCCTCTCGTGCCGGTCCCGCACGACGTGCTGAAGGATTCATTCCTCACCTGGAACATCGAACGCGGTTCTACTGGTTCACGTACTGGCGGCGGCCTGGTCAAATTGCTCGAAGGCCTCTTCGAGTCGGTCCAAGTGGCAGCACTCGGGCTTGCAATCGCCATTGTTCTGGGCTTCGTGTTGGCAACGCTGATGAGCCAGGCCAAGTGGGTGCAGAACGCACTCTGGCCGTTCCTCATTGCTTTGCAGGCCATGCCGATTTTGGCGTTCGTGCCGCTCATCGGCACTGTGATCGGCTTCAACTTCAAGGCTCGCGTGATGGTGTGTGTCATCATTGCGATTTTCCCGATTGTGGCAAACACCTTGTTCGGGCTGCTGTCGGTCGATCGCGGTTACCACGAGTTGATGACGCTCAACGGAGCTTCCCGGATGACCCGCCTGATCAAGCTGCAGTTCCCCGCCGCGATGCCATCGATCTTCACCGGTCTGCAAATCTCGGCTGGCCTCTCGGTCGTGGGCGCCGTGGTCGGCGACTTCTTCTTCCGCCAGGGTGAACCAGGCCTCGGCCGGCTGATCAACCTGTATCAGAACTCAACTGCGTACGAGCAGATGTATGGCGCGGTCGTCATGTCGGCGCTGCTGGGTATTGCCGTGTTCATGATGTTCGGGTGGTTTGGTAATCGGGTCGTCGGCAACTGGCACGAAAAGCGCTCCAGCTGACAATCTGGCAGCGCGCTGTCCGCCACAACGAGATCTGCTGTGGTGTAACAAACCACGTCCGTCGGCTCTCGGGCCAAGCGCGAAACAAGAAGTTCACACTGGCTGTGTAGAGCCCTTCGCGCAATCCTCTAGTCTCTCCGTCACCGGTGTGAACGCTCCGGTCACTGACAACACTCTCCAGGGGGAGACACCATGCGAAACACTCGCTTGACACAGATGGCTGCACTCGGTGCAGTCGCCGCAATGACTGTTGCTGCGTGCGGCAGCGACTCCGACTCGACCAGCGAGGAAGCTCCGGCCGCCACCGAAGCTCCGGCCGCCACCGAAGCTCCGGCCGCCACCGAAGCTCCGGCCAGCGAGCCGGCGGCAAGCCCCAGCACCGATCTCGCATCGGTGTGCCCCGCAACCATCACCATCCAGACCGACTGGTTCCCCGAGGCCGAGCACGGCGCCCTCTACCAAATGATCGATTCGGCCAACGCCACGATCGACGCTGACGTCAAGACTGTCACCGGCCCGCTCGTCGCTGGCGGCGAAGCAACTGGCGTCAACTTGCAGGTCCGCACCGGCGGCCCGGCAGTCGGCTTCCAGCAGGTCGTCTCGCTCATGGCGCAAGAAGAGGCCATCACGTTCGGCTACGTCGCAACCGACGAAGCCATCGAAAACTACGCCGACAACCCCACCACGGCCTTCGTCGCACCGCTTGAGATCAACCCGCAGATCATCATGTGGGATCCCGAGACCTACCCGACCGTCGAGACCATCGCCGACCTCAAGGCCGAAGGCGTCACGATCCGCTACTTCGAGACCGGCGCCTACATGCAGTTCCTGCTGTCTGACGGCCAGGTCGAGGAGAGCCAGCTCGACGGTTCGTACGATGGCGGCCCATCGGTCTTCATCGCCGAGGGTGGCAACATTGCTCAGCAGGGCTTCGCTTCTGCGGAGCCATACAACTACGAGAACGTCTTCACCGACTGGGGCAAGCCCGTCAAGTTCGAGTTGATTCACGACGCCGGTTGGGAGACCTACGCCGCACCGCTCGCCGTGCTCGACTCCAAAAAGGACGAGCTGGCTGATTGCATGGCAGCGTTCGCACCCATCGTGCAGCAGTCCACGGTCGACTACGTCAACGATCCGGCAACCACGAACACGCTGATCGTCAAGGCCGTCAACGAGTTCAACGACTTCTGGACCTACGACGAGGCGCTCGGCGCAGCGTCGGTGGAACTCCAGAAGGAGCTTGGCCTCGTCGGCAACGGCCCCGACTCGACGCTCGGCAACTTCGATGAAGCTCGCCTCGAAGGCTTCCTCGCCATCGCCGGCCCGGTCTTCGGTAACGAAGGCCTCACGCC
>JBLIMF010000124.1:0-7748 GCA_047638615.1 Gammaproteobacteria bacterium | reverse complement strand
ATCGAGGTACATCGACGCCAGTAGGTTCGCTCCCGCTGGCGCGTCCCATCGCCGGTCCAGGCGGCCACGTCCTGCTGTCTGGTGGTCGGTACGCAGAACGGTGCGATGCCCAATCTCACCAGCTTCGGCCAAGTGCAAGAGATCCGTGTTGGTGCTTCCGGTTTCGGTGACCTCTCGAAGATCCCAAATGCTTGGTGTTGCGGCCATGCCACCTACATTGGCACTTGTGCTGAAGAAGATCCTGATCGCCAATAGAGGCGAAATTGCCGTCCGTGTCATCCGTGCCGCCCGAGAGATGGGTATCGCCACCGTCGCGGTGTACTCCGAACTCGATCGAGACAGCCTGCATGTGCGGCTCGCCGACGAGGCCTACGCGCTCGGCGGCCAAACCGCAGCGGAGAGCTACATCAATTCCGACGCGGTGTTGGACGCCATCCGCACGAGCGGCGCAGACGCCGTCCACCCTGGCTACGGCTTCTTCTCTGAGAACCCCGACTTCGCCCGAGCAATCGGCGAGATGGGCGTCGAGTTCATCGGCCCGCCGCCTGAAGCGATGGACGAGATGAGCGACAAGGTCTCGAGCCGTCTCGCTGCAATCCGCGGTGGCGCTCCGATCGTTCCGGGCACCACCGAATTCGCAAAGGGCCCCGACGACATTCGCAACTTCGGCAACGAGCACGGCTGGCCAGCCGTCATCAAGGCTGCTTTCGGTGGCGGTGGACGCGGCATGAAGGTTGTCAAGAATGCCGACGAGGTCGATGACGCATTTGCCAGCGCGCAGCGTGAGGCGCTTGCGTTCTTCGGCCGCGACGAGGTCTACGTCGAGCGGTACCTGACCTGGCCACGCCACGTCGAAATCCAGCTCGTTGGTGACAAGCAGGGCAACTGTGTCTGGATCTCCAGCCGTGACTGCTCGGCACAGCGCCGGCATCAGAAGCTGATCGAAGAAGCTCCCGCACCCGAGCTCGCCGACGGCATCGAAGACGCCATGGGCGAAGCCGCCGTCAAGGCGGCCAAAGCCGTTGGGTACTACGGCGCCGGCACCGTCGAGTTCATCTACCAGGACGGCGAGTTCTTCTTCCTTGAGATGAACACCCGGCTCCAGGTCGAGCACTGCGTCAGCGAAATGATCACCGACATCGACCTCGTCGAGTGGCAGATCCGTGTTGCTGCTGGCGAAGAACTGCCCATGACTCAAGACGAGGTCACCGCCTCACGTCGCGGCCACTCAATCGAAATCCGCATTAACGCCGAGGACCCTGCCGAGGGCAAGTTCCTCCCCTCGCCAGGCCAGATCACCAAGCTCGTCCCGCCGGATGGTTTCGGTGTTCGCTTCGACTCCGGGTACCTGTCTGGCGACGAGATCAGCCAGTTCTACGACAACCTGGTCGGCAAGCTCGTCGTGTGGGGCCGCAACCGCGAGGTCGCCATCGCCCGGACGATTCGCGCCCTCGAAGAACTCGTCGTCGAGGGTGTCGCCACGACGATCCCAGCCGACCTTGCGATTCTTCGTCACCCCGACTTCGCTTCGATGAATTTCTCGACGAAGTGGGTCGAAGAGACCCTCGATCTGACCGGCGTGACCGGGCTCGCAGCGCCTCCTCCCCAGCAAGACGATGACGCCGAACCACTCGTACAGCGATCGACCACCGTCGAAGTCAACGGCAAGCGCTTCAGCGTCAACATGTGGGTCCCTGAGGCGCCGGCCGGCGCTGCTGCTCCCACCAAAAAGAAGACCAAGCGTGGTGCTTCCGGCAGCGCCGGTGGCGCTGCCGCCTCGGGCAGTGTCGAAGCTCCGATGCAGGGCACGATCGTCAAGCTGCTCGTTGCAGTCGGCGACGCAGTCGAAGTCGGCGCCGGAATTGTCGTGCTCGAGGCAATGAAAATGGAGAACCAGATCAACGCCGAGAAGGCCGGCACCATCAAGGAGCTGAAGGTCGCAGCTGGCGACACCGTCGGTGGTGGCGACGTGCTGGCCATTATCGAATAGCCATTATCGAATAGCCAACATCAAAGAGCCAACATCGACGAGCCAACATCGAAGAGCCACGAAAGTCGATCAGCTCGAAGCTATTCGACGATCGCGGCAGGTTGGGCCGCCCGGTTGTTGCCTGAGCAACAAGGGGTCCAGACGGGCTACATGCGGTCAGCGATCCAAATCACTTTTTCGACGACACCGACCGCAAGCTCGCAGAGACCGGAGTCTTCAAGGGTTATTGCCGCCGATGGCTTGGTCACAGGCGACTACCTTCGCCTGCGACGGTTTTCTTAGTCCTCTGGTTCGAAACGCTGCGCTCCAAGGCTCAATTCGAGCAGCTCCTTCTACTCTGCGGCTTCGGCCAGGGCTTCGCTTAACGCTGGGTGGACGAGGATGCTTTCGACAAGATCGCTGACTGTCAATCCGGCTGTGACCGCAACCGCAATCACCGAGATGAGTTCTGCTGCGTGTCGACCGACGATCGACCCACCCAAAATTTCACCCGTATTCGGGTCAGAAATGATCTTGACGAACCCGCGGGTGTCGCTGTTGATCATTGCCTTGGCAGTGGACGAGAACGGCACCTTGGTCACGCGGATCTTGCGGCCCGACGCGAACGCTTCTGCTTCGGCGAGGCCGACATCGGCGATCTCCGGTTCGGTGAAGATCGCCGACGCTGCTTTGTCGTAGTCGAGGTGGCGGTGGTTTCGGGTGTGCAGGCCCATCACGTGCTCGGCGACCTTGCGGCCCTGGATCGAGGCGACGGACGACAGCGGCAGCTTGCCCGAGATGTCACCGGCTGCATAGATGTGGTTGACGTTCGTGACGCAATGCTGATTGATGTCGACGTATCCCCACTGGTTGATCTCGACGCCCGTTGTCTCGAGCCCAATGTCAGCAGTGTTGGGGACCGACCCGATCGCTAGAACGGCGTGTGACGACTCGATCACTCGGCCGTCGTCACAGCGCACGATCACACTGTCGCCGGCTTCAGATCGCTCAATCGCCACGGCCCGAGCGCCCATGACCAGCTTGACGCCACGGTTCATGAACTCGTGCTCAAGCACAGCGGCAACTTCGGGGTCTTTGCCTGGTAGCACCTGCTGGCGGCTCACGACGAGGGTGACCTTGGCCCCGAACGATGAGAACATATGCACGAACTCGACACCGGTCACGCCCGACCCAATCACGGTGACGCTCTCTGGAAAGGTCTTCGGCGGGTAGCAGTGCCGGGTCGTGAGGATCCGGTCACCATCCGGGAAGCACCATTCAGGAATACGCGGCTTCGAGCCGGTCGAGATCAACGCTGCGTCGAATTCAACGGTCTGCGTGCCATCGACACCGACGACCTCAAGGCTATTCGGTCCGGTGAACCGGCCGTTACCGCGCAAAATGCGCACATTCTGACTCTCCAGGATGTCAGTGTTGTTATCACGCATCTTGTCCTTAATCGCCTCGATCCGGTTGGTCAGCCCGCTGACGTCAACCTCGCTGCTCTGACTTTCGAGACCCATACCGTCGAGACGGTTCGAGAAGCTGATCGCACCACCAGTGGCAATCATCGTCTTGGACGGGATGCAGTCCCACAAATGCGCTGCACCACCCACCACATCACGCTCGACAACGGTGACTTCGGCACCCATCCGAGCTGCGTGGGTTGCTGCGTTGTTGCCGGCGGGGCCGCCGCCGAGGATGACAAATCGTGTTCTCACACCTCTGAGGTTACGCGACGTTTCCAACCGGTGGTCACACGACAGTCGCCAGTGTTCGTCGCCGTCGCCGCATCGGAAGCCGTCTTCGACGAAAAACGTCAAGCGCTGCGTTTCGCCGCCGAACGCAGCACTCGTCGCGCTCCCAACGTCCGGGCAGTGTCGGCTCGGATATAACCCCTGGTAGCGCGCCTCACCGCCCACTCGACGTGCGTGCCGTCAGGCCGCAGGAAGTTGCCTCCCCACGCGAACCCATGTTTGCAGGAGACCCGAACGGTCCGACAGTCCATATCGGGCCGCGCTCAGCCCAGGCACGGACCCGCGTGTTGGTGTCGACCGCCATCCCCACGTGCCTCAAGACAAGCAGCCAATGCTGCTGTTTTACGGCTGCCGCGAAAATCGTGGGGTCCAGCAGCCAGCGGCCAGCGACCAGCGGCCAGCGGCCAGCGGCCAGCGGCCAGCGGCCAGCGGCCAGCGGCCAGCGGCCAGCGGCCAGCGGGCAAATTGACATCGCGGCAGTCGATCGTGGACTCCAGCCTGGAAAAATGGCCTCAGCCATGGCGTTGTACCAGTCGTTGGAGATCGACACGTTGCCTGACCCGCTCGACACCGAGTACCAGAACCCGCCGGGCGCTTCCTCGGTCTCGGCCCCTGCAATGGATATCTGCAGCTCGGTTCCACCGGTGATTTCGTCGGCAACCACCGCAACGTACGCGTTGCATGCCAGTTGACGCCGGCCGACCAATCTCGCTGGTTCCTCCGGCATCGGTCACTGCTTGCATGGCACGTTGCACAATGTCACTGATCAACGCGCCGGAGTTACAAACGGTGACGACGTCCCCAACCTCGCCCGAGAGTCGTTCGGCTAGTACGGACACGGCACCGGCAAATCGGTCGACCCACCCAGGGCAAGCTCAGACGCAACACAGCCAAGTCTTCTCCACCCCGGTTGACAACGGAGCGCGCAGATCTGGCCTCGGTTCGCTACCGTCAGATCACCGTGAACGAGCAGCAAGACACCACCGCCGACCCGGACACCGATAGCCAGTTGTCTGGCAGTGGCCTCGCCACCGAAAAGGCCCGCCGCCTCGGCCTCATCGATGCCATGCGCGCCGCTGGAAACAACCCGTATCCGTACCGGTTCGACCGAACGCACACGCTGGCGGAGGTCCGAACAACGTGGGGCCATCTCGAACCAGGCATCGAGACCGAAGACGCCGTCACCATTGCGGGGCGGGTCATGCTCAAGCGTGACTCCGGCAAACTCGTGTTCGCCACGATCCGCGACCGCTCTGGCGAGGTGCAACTGTTCATCTCAAAGGCTGCGGTCGGCGACAGCGAGTTCGCTGCGATTAAGTCGCTTGACCTCGGCGACTGGGTCGGTGTTGCGGGCACCGTCATGACCACCCGCAAAGGCGAACTATCCGTCAAGCCGGACTCGGTAGAGCTGTTGTCGAAAGCGATTCGGCCCATCCCCGACAAATGGCACGGCCTGAACGACACCGACACGCGATTCCGCCAGCGTTATGCCGACCTCATTGTCAACGAGGACGCTCGGCGCAACTTCGAAATTCGCCACGAGACCGTGGCCAGTTTCCGCCGCACGCTCGCATCAAAAGGCTTCATCGAGGTCGAGACCCCGGTCCTGCACCCCGAAGTCGGTGGCGCTCATGCCCGTCCGTTCACCACGCACCACAACACCCTCGACATGGAGCTGTACCTGCGGGTCGCCGTCGAGCTGTACCTCAAGCGTCTGATCGTTGGCGGTATGGAGCGGGTCTTCGAGATCGCCCGAACCTTCCGCAACGAGGGCACCTCTACTCGCCACAATCCAGAGTTCACCATGATGGAGCTGTACCAGGCGTTCGGCGACTGGAACGAGGTCATGGACATCAGCGAGGAGCTCGTCACAACTGCTGCTCGAGATGCTCTCGGAACCACCGTGATCGAAATTCGCGGTGAGCAGATCGACCTTGCCAATCCGTGGCCACGCAAGCGCATGATCGACTATGCGTCCGAGGGCACCGGCGTCGAGCTGCATCCTTCGATGCCGATCGCCGACGTTCGCAAGGTGGCCGCCGATCACGACGTCTTTGTCGAAGACCGTTGGGGCGCAGGCAAAATCATTGAAGAACTCTTCGAGAAGACCTCCGAGTCCTCGATTGTTCGGCCAACGTTCGTCACAGGTCATCCAACCGAAATATCGCCGCTCGCACGAGTTGACCGCCACGACCCGTTCCTCACCGAACGATTCGAGATATTCGTCGACGGTCGCGAACTCGGTAATGGATACTCCGAGCTCAACGACCCCGTCGAGCAGCGTGCCCGCTTCGAAGACGAGCAGGCTGCCAAGGAAGCTGGCGATCCCGAAGCCGGCAGCGTCGACGAGGACTACATCCGTGCACTCGAATACGGCATGCCGCCGACCGGTGGCCTCGGAATCGGGATCGACAGGCTTGTCATGCTGCTCGCCGGCGTCGACTCGATTAAAGAAGTCATCCTCTTCCCCACACTCCGCCCCGAAGCCCACTGAAGAAAGAAAGACCGAACGATGACACGTATGGCATGGGGCGCAGGCCTCGCAACAATTGCAACTGACGGCTCGACGCTCGATACCTGGTATCGCTGGCTCGGCTGGGGCGAATTTGGATCCGACTCTCATCCAGACGGCAGCGGTGGCGACAGCGTCCACTGGGATCAGATCGAAGAGCGGCTCGGGATGCGCGACGTGCGTGACGAAGTCCGTAACGTCACCATTCGTCCCGTTCGCATCTCCATCGATGTCGACGAAGCGCCAGGCTCCCCCGAGGACGCTTACCTCCGCTTGCATCTGCTGTCGCATCGCCTCGCTGCACCGCGGTCGATCACGATGGACGGTACGTTTGGCGCACTCAACAACGTTGCGTGGACCAACCTCGGCCCAGTGGCCGTCAACGAAGTCGACGACGTCCGCCTGAAGGTTAAGCAGGGCGGCGGCATCTTGAGCGTGCACGGCCTCGACAAGTTCCCGCGCATGACCGACTACGTCATGCCGACCGGCGTGCGCATTGCCGACGCCGACCGTGTCCGACTCGGCGCACACCTTGCCGAAGGCACCACCGTAATGCACGAGGGCTTTTGCAACTTCAACGCCGGCACCCTCGGCACGTCAATGGTTGAAGGTCGCATCTCCGCTGGCGTGGTCGTCGGCGATGGCTCCGACGTTGGCGGTGGCGCATCGATTCAGGGCACGCTGTCCGGCGGCGGCACCGAAGTCATCTCGGTCGGCGAACGCTGCCTCCTCGGCGCGAACTCCGGCATCGGCATCAGCCTCGGCGACGACTGCGCTGTCGAAGCTGGGCTCTACATCACTGCAGCCACGCCGGTGCTCACCCCCGACGGCGTGGTCAAGGCTCGTGAAATCAGCGGGATCAGCGGGGTGCTCTTCATCCGCGACGGCCAAACCGGTCAAGTGATCGCCCGTGCTCGCAGCAAGAGCTGGGGCGAGCTCAACAGCGAGCTGCACTCCAACCAATAAAACGCTTCCCGCTACTGTCGCCTCATGGCCAAGGACAACGAGTTCGGCGAACCTGTCGAGGTCACGGTTGGCGTGCCGGGTGGGACACGCTCAGTCGCGATCACCAACCCGGATAAAGTGATGTTCCCGTCCGTCGGTGCCCACAAGCAAGAGCGGACAAAGCTTGACCTTGCCCGCTACTACGTGGCGGTTGGCGACGCGATTATGCGCACGCTCAATGATCGGCCAGTCCTCCTCGAGCGCTACCCAAACGGCGTGCGCGGCAAGTCGTTCTTCCAGAAACGTATTCCTGAGTCCGCGCCCGACTGGCTCCAGACCACAACGGTCGAAACGATCAACGGCACGCCCTCGCGGGCCTTGGTGATTGGCGACCTTGCACATGTGCTCTGGGCTGCGAACCAAGGCGTGCTCGGTTTACACGTCTGGCAGTTCCGCTCGCGCGAGCCCCACGAAGCCGACGAGATGCGGATCGATCTCGACCCCACACCGGGCGTCACCTTCGACCAGGTCCGAGAAAGCGCCGCGCTCGTTCGCGACTATCTCG
>JBLIMF010000123.1:0-7771 GCA_047638615.1 Gammaproteobacteria bacterium | reverse complement strand
CAGTGCAGGAACAACTGCAACGATCAACGGCAGCGTTGTAGCAGGGACCTACTTCACCACGGGGGTGAGCGCAGTAGTCAACGGCGATACTTTGGCCGGGGCCGCCACCACGCTCGGTGCGAGTTCATCCTTTTCGGGCGACCTTCGGTCTGGAGCCGCCGTCACCCTCGGCGCTGATGCAACCGTCGCTGGCGACCTGCAATTTGGGACCACCGTCACATTCGGCGCCGGTGCCACGTCGGGGTCTCAAGCTCAAAATACGGCGGTGCCGAACACTACTGACGACCAACAGGACGTGATCGCTGAGCAAAATTCACTGACTCTCATGACCGCAGACGTCGTGCTCCCTACTGGCAATATCGCCACAGACGTAACATTCACTGCTGGGGTCTACGAGGTCCCCGGTTTACTGACCTTTACTGCAGCCAAAACCATCACGCTCGATGCCGAAGGCCAAGACAGTGAGTTCATCTTCAATATCGGTAACTACCTGTCTTTTGGTGCGGGCGTCGAGGTCGTCGTGGTGAACGGGACCGCAAACACGAGTGTCATCTGGAACGCTCCTGCTGGCTACATCACTGTCGGAGACGGCGCGAACATCGTTGGCACTATCTTGGCCCAGACGCACGTCGTCGTCGGGGCGAATTCAACGCTCAGCGGTGCAGATAGCTCGTGCAGCGGCGCCGTATATTCTGCTACGTCATATGTCTCTGTTGGCGCAGGTGCAACCGTCGGCGGCATCGGCACGTGCGGTGCTCCTTGATAAAGCGCTCAGCCAGCACCCTCACGTTGGTCGCCCTGCTCGCCGCAAGTTGCTCGTCTATTCGAGGTGATGCACAGGAAACCAACTTCGGTGACGCGACAGATGCCAAGCTGGTCTTCACACCAGCCGACGAGAAGCCGTCAGGCATCGCGATTGGAAGCGCTTCGGTCACCGTTGAAGGCGTCGCCCGCGACGCACTGAAATTCACTGCCTTGGACCTACTGACTGGTCAAGACATCGACGGTGTCGATCTCTTCGGCCCCGGATCGGTCATTGCGACGTTCGTTGAGCCGGGATGCCAGTTCTCGGGGGATCAAGGCGCGCTCCTCGCAGACGCCGCATCGGCTGACGAGTCGACCACCTTTGTGTTTATCCACAGCGGTGCGACTCCAGACGCATTCAAAGGCTTCGCCGAGGAGTTTGGGCTCTTCCAGGCCAACGTCGTCCACCTCGACGATGGATCCCGAGCCCTCTCCCAAAGGTTCGGTGTCAACGCCTATCCGTCGACGCTCCTCATCGATAGCGCTGGAAAAATGAGCAGCACCCGCGGCGCCCTCGACAGTGGCCGACTCGCTCAGGCTTTGTCGATCGTGCAGGTGAGATCCATTGACGCGGCACGTCAGGATCCCGGCTGAATCGGCCCGATGCCCCCCCGGCTCAGCGGCCCCGCGGCAAGATCACTCTTGCTTGCGTGGCCGCTTCGTCGCTTTTCAGTTCGAGTGAGCCGCCCCCACCGACTGCAAGCCGCTGTGCAAGCGACAACCCGATCCCGACACCGCCGGCGCTGCCATGTTTGATGAACGGTTCGTATGCGGTGTTCAGCTCAGCAGGAGACATCCCCGGGCCGGCATCGGTAACGGTCACCTGGGTATGGCCCACAGCAACAAGGACCTCGATCCCGATGACTCCGGGGGATGCGTGGCGCACAGCATTTGACAGGAGCACGTCGACGATCCGAGTGAGTCGATTCCAGTCAAGGGCGACTTCGACATCGTCACCTACGACCGTCGGTGCAATGAGCTGGCCCCTTGCCGCTGCCTCACGAGTCCACTGGCCAATCAGTTCGTCAAGCCAGGCCGCCGGCCACCGGCTTTCAAAGTGCTGAGGCGCTGAGGACCCTTCGGCCCCCGCCAGGTCGACAAGCCCATTGAGGAGACCCGCGAGGGTGACGGCATAATCACGGACCTCACCGAGCCTCCCCTGGTCGGTAGCTGAGAGGCCCACCGGATCGATCAGCTCGAGGAGCCCGAGTGCCGCATGCAGCGGCGTCGTCAGCTCGTGACCCAACTCAGCAAGAAACCGTTCCTTCGCATCAGACGCCATCGTTGTCGCGTCCAACGACCACTCCAAATCAACTGTTCGCTCAGCGACGCGCAACTCGAGCGCCCTGTTGGAGTTCCACAGGGCGCTCATCCCCTGCTCAGCAATCAGCTCGGCCTGCTCACGTGCTCCACGCTCGCGCGCAACCCGCTTTTCGAGGCGCTCGATCCGCGCTGTGAAATCAGTTTCGTCGCTCATCACACCCACGTCAGGCCGCTTCAACGACTCGCATCCTGCACGACTCGTCGCCTCTGTGCACGCAGGACAGGTGCTCGACGGACAGGTCAACCTCAAACCAGTCGCCGCACCCCCGCATCAAACCATCGACGAGGGCGCAGAGGCCACGCTTGGATTTGAAGGTAACGATCAAATCATCTCCGTCCGGCACTATCTTCAGGCTTGCACCGCCTTGGTCCAAAAAAATTGCGATGACCTCGGGATGAGCGGCGTCATCGAATGCTAGATACGCCGACCTCCACTCATCGACTCCCTCTAAAAAAGCCGGAGCCTTTCGGGCGAGGTAAGCAAACCCTCGTCGCGCCGACGATTTCAGCGTGTCATCTTCGGACAGACCGATTACCGCTGCCGCACTACCAATGATTCCGGAAAAATCGTCGTCGGAGTAGGCACCGAGCGACGTATAGGAGCCGTCGACGCCGGAGCTGGCGAGCACATCGTCCCACGCATCAGCGGACAGCGTCTCAGTCACGAAGTCTTCGACGAAATTAAAGATGATGCCTTTCATGATTCGACTCCTCTCGGGGACATAGAAATCTGTTCCACCATCATTTTGCTTGATCTGTCGGTGTGGGGTCAAGAGGCGGTGGTGTGGCGCTGACCCAGGCCATGAGCCCAGCACGCGCAGCAATTGCTGCCTGAGCGACGCCGTCACGCACGCTGCTATCAATCTCTACTGCGGCGCAGAGCTCAGCGAGGTGCAGCGCACCCAACAGCCTTGCGCTCGACTTCAATGAGTGCGCCTGTCTCGCTGCGAGGTCGGGGTCGCCGGTTGCAATGTCTGCGCCACGCGCTTCGAGCTCACCCAGGAATGTCGCCACCAGGCTCTCGACGATCGCCCGGTCGCTGAGCTCGGATGCCAGTTCGTTCAGCACCGACTCGTCCACCGCAACCGTGTCGACAGCCGTCGACGTCGAGGAAGGGCCCGATGGCCGAGCGACGTTGGCCCCACCTAAGAGAACGAACCTCAGAGCCCTTCTGAGCTTATCGAGGCCGACCGGCTTCGATAGGAACGCATCCATGCCAGCCTCAAGGCAGGCGCGCTCGTCGGCGGCAGCCGAACTGGCGGTCATCCCCACTATCGGCGTCAAAAATCCACGCCGGCGAATCTCGCGGGTGGCGTCCCTCCCGTTCATCCCGGGCAGTTGGTAGTCCATGAGAATCGCGTCGAACGACGATGTCTCCAGCAGGTCGAAGCAGGTCTCGGCGCTCTCGGCGATCACGCAGTTCATGCCCAGCCTTTCGAGCTGATGCTGAGCCAACTGCTGGTTGACCGGCGTGTCTTCGACGACCAGGATGCGGGCGCGCCCCATCGCCCCAACCACATCGGTAGGAACGTCGAGCAGCTCCGCCGCGACCTTAACCAACGGAATTTCGATCTTGAAGACCGAACCCTGGCCGACGACGCTCTGGGTCGAGACATTGCCGCCGAGCGCCTCGACAAGCCGAAGGACGACCGCAAGGCCGAGCCCCGCACCGCGACGATCGCCGCTAGTGGTCGCCGTGGAGAACGGTTCAAAGATGGCGTCGAACTGCTCCTGAGGAATACCGACCCCCGTATCCCGGACCTCGAACTGGAGTATCTTGCCGTCCTGCGAGTGGAGCACCTTGTCGTGGACGACCGAAACGGCCAGATAAACACTTCCCTCTTCGGTGAATTTGACTGCATTGCCGACCAAGTTGTTCAGAATTTGCTGGACCCGCAAGGCGTCGGTGGCGATGAAATGCGGAACCTCGTCGGTCACCTCGTGGCCCACTGCGATGCCACCGTCAGCCGCAGACTTCGCCACCTGCATCACGTCGTCAACCAGATCGCGAATAACGACCGGGCCAGGCCGAATTTCAAAACTTCCGATTTCCATCTGAGCTGTATCGAGCAGATCATCAGTGACAGAAGTGAGAGTTTTCAGCTGCCGAAGCACAGCCTCCGCCAGCTCACGTTGCCCAGCCGCGAGGCTGGCATCCAATGCGAGGAGTTCGACCAACCCTGACATTGCATGGAGCGGGTTGCGGAGTTCGTGGCTCACTGTTGCAAGAAGATGCGATCGTCGTTCAGCCTCCGCAACGGCCTTGTCGCGAAGCTTGCTGACCGAATCCATCATCTGCCGTTCGGCCGTCACGTTGCGCGTGGACACCACGATGCCAGCCAAATCGGGATCGTGCAGCATGTTCCGCGCAGTCACCTCAATGGTCTCGATGTTTCGCTTTGCGCCATGCACCCGGAAATCCTGGGTGACGGGGTGTTCGGGATCGGCGAGAAGTCTGTCGCGCACGTCCATTAAAAGCAGCAAGTCTTCGGCGACCATCAGGTCGAAGATGGTGCGGTTCTCCCAAAACTCAAGCGGGTAGCCCAATGTCGACCGGTATCGCCCAGACGTTTCGATGACGTTGCCATCCAGGTCGAGGAGCGACACCGTGCCAGCAGCGTGTTCGAGGAGCCTGCCAACCCGAGCGTCCTCGACGATCGGTCGAACGACAACTGGCTCAATGCTGGCAATGAGTCCTACACATGTGCTTTGACGGCGAATTGCACTGATCGCTAGGTGCCCGTCGAACTCGGTGCCGTCGCTCCGCACATAGTGTTTAATCGTGCGATATTCATCAACGTCGCCGTTGATCAGCCGCGTCAGGTATGAGAGCGTCCAGTCCTGATCTGCAGAACGCGAGATCATCCCGACGTCCAATGCAGTTCCGGCCTCGTAGCCGAACAACTTCCAGAACGCTTGGTTCGCCTGAACGATCCGACCGTGGACGTCGGACAACGACAGCGATGTCGCCGCATGGTCGAAGCCTTCGATCAACAGCTGTGTGGGATCTTCAGACACCCCACCATTGTTGCGGACCGAGGCACCTCATGGGTGAGCATCGCACAAATTCGTCTCGCTGCCATTTATCGCAGTCGAGTAAGCGCAACCGAATGTGCTCGCTGTCGTCATCAGCATGGTCAGCCGCAGTTCAAGGAATTGAGGCAAGGCGAAGTGAGAACTCGAGTAGCAACAACGATCAGCGTTGTCTCGGGCGTCCTGGCCTCAGGTCGCTGCAGCGTTGGGCAGATCGTGAGGCAGGGGCGACGCCCAGTCAATTGCCTTGATTGCCGTCTCCGACATCGGCTCTCCGAAGTAATAGCCCTGGGCGTAGTCGCACCCGACCCGAACAACCTCGTCACGCTGCGCGGTGTTTTCGACTCCCTCGGCAACCACCACCATCCCCAACTCGTGAGCCAAGTTGGTCACTGCCGACACCACAACAGCTTCAGGACCGCCCGTGATCCCCGAAATCAAACTCTGATCGATCTTCAGAATGTCGATCGGCAATCGAGTGAGATAACTCAACGACGAATAGCCGGTGCCAAAGTCATCCACGGAAATCCAGACACCAAGCCGACGCAAATCTCTCAACACCTTCAAGGCGCGATGCGAATCTTCGATCAGCAAATTCTCAGTCAATTCCAACACCAACCGAGTCGGGTCAAGATCAGCAACCTCCAAGGTATGCCCCACGGTCCGGAAGAAGTCACCACTGACAAGTTGTCGGGCAGACACGTTGACGGCGATACCGATCGGTGCAGCACGGTCGCCGTTCTGCCAAGCAGCCAAGGCTGCGCAGCTGCGCTCAAGCACCCAACCGCCGAGCTGGTTGATCAGCGGGCTTCGTTCGGCGACTCCAACAAGCAGCATCGGCGGTATTTTCCCACGGGTCGGGTGGTCCCACCGCAGCAACGCCTCGACGCCGCTCATGACGTTGTCTGACATACGGACAATCGGTTGGTACGCCATTGAGAGACTATTTCTTTTCAGCGCTTGACGGATCTCTTGCTCGAAATTCTGAGGGCCGCTGTTCAGAGCGCTGTCAACTTTTCCGACAACGTGGGGTCGACCTCCCCAATGCCGCTTGATGCGATACATCGCCATGTTCGCACGCACAATGAGGTCGTTCGAGACAGCCTCACCCACGCCAGCAACAGCCGTGCCGATGCTCGCCGACATCGACAACCGAAGGCCACCAATCACGAACGGCCGCTCAAACGCTTCTTCGATGCGCCGCCCGATAGTTGCAGCCTCGTCCTCGTCGGCCAGGTCTTCACACAAGAACACGAACTCGTCGCCCGATATCCGCG
Source organism: Gammaproteobacteria bacterium (assembly GCA_047638615.1). Taxonomy (GTDB): domain Bacteria; phylum Actinomycetota; class Acidimicrobiia; order Acidimicrobiales; family Ilumatobacteraceae; genus Ilumatobacter_A. The sequence continues at coordinate 1,334 of JBLIMF010000123.1, read as the reverse complement.
CAACCGTGTCTTCTCCGCGCAACAAATTGGAAAACCGCCGAGCAACTGCGATCAAAAGTTCATCGCCGACGTGTTGACCATGGTGATCGTTCACCAATTTGAACCGATCGACATCAACGAAATACGCCGCCGTGGACAGCCGCGACCGCATCGCACGCTCATTCACCACGTGGATACGGTCCATCAGGAACGCAAGGTTCGGCAGGCCCGTCAACGGGTCATGCAGATACCCCGCATCGGCCTGTTCACGCGCTTCCGCGTTGATCAGACACGCCGCTACAGCATTGACCATTGCCTCAGCCGTGACCATCTCATCCACGCTCAACAGACCAGCAGTGTCCCCGTACAAGTTCAGCGCCCCAATGCAGCCATCGCCGTGGCGCAACAGGAAGGTGAACACCGCAGCCAAACCACCAGCCCCCGCAGCCGGTCCAAAAACAGGAAAGCGATAGTCGCCCAACAAGTCGGGAACCCCGACCGATTCACCGGATCGATACGCCAAAAAACGTGGGCCCTTCTTCAACTTCGATTGGAGCTGCTCGTAGCCCAACGCAGCATCACTCGATGCCGCAACATAATTCGCCCTCAAGTCGTTCGAAATCAGCGTCACCCCAGCACCAAACTCCGGAAAAACTTCCACAATCTGACCCACCAGGTGGTCAAGGATGCCCTGGATTGAAAACTCGATCGTCAGCGTTCGAGTAAACTCACGCAACACAACCGCAAATCGTTTTTCGTCATCGTTCACGCAAACACCGCTGGGCCAAGGTCACAACGAGCGCTGTGCGGCAAAGGAATTGACTGCGCAGCGGCGTCGGACAGCCGGTAGTTGGGATCGATCGCGGACAATTCTCGTTGCGCCAGAGGGATCTCCGACCGCTTCTCGACGTCACCGACATGCAGGCGAGAGTAGTCGACGGAGACGGCCCCTCGGATGTCCGTCCAGGTCTGACGGAGCGCGCTGCTGCTCACGGTCGTCGGGGTGATGCGTTCGACATGGATGTGGGCCGAAGTCACCACTGACAATTCGGGGTCGAGTGATGCCGAGTTGTGCGACGACTGCTGGCGCCACTCGGATCGCATGTCTCTATTTTAGACGTCGCTCCTCAAGAAGGGGTCTTCTCGAGATCAAGATTGGATCTGATTTGCCACTTGAACGACGTCGGGTTCACAAACGTTTCGATCGCTCTCTTCGCGATCGGCAACAAGCACCGCGACGAACAAGCCAGCCATCACCATCACCTGCAGCCACACCATCTCTGTCGAGCTGTTCACCAGTGCAAGGAGGAGCGCTGTCTGGACAATGCCTCCGAGGGCGGTAACGATCGCAGGAC
>JBLIMF010000122.1:0-7861 GCA_047638615.1 Gammaproteobacteria bacterium | reverse complement strand
GGAGGCCGATGCCGCTGGCGAGCAGGTTGGCCGCACGGAGATGTTTGGCAAGTTGGTGACCGTCATCGGTCCGCAGCGCGAACGCGTGCGACGCGCTCGACAATGCGTCAATTCCATGCCGAGCTAACGCCTGTTGCAACGCGGCGGCAGCCGACACCATCTCTCGGGCGTACGCCTGACCATGGCGTTGCGTATCGACCAACGCAATCGCCAAAGCCGCCACCTTGCCGACATCGAAGTTCGCAGTGAGCCCTGGGAACGCAATCGCATCGACGCGTTCGGCAATGCCCATATCACTCGTAACAAGCAGCCCCGACGGCGGGCCGCCAAGGCTCTTGTAGGTACTGCACGTCATCACGTGCGCCCCCTCGCACAGCGGGTTCGGCCACGCCTTTCCTGCGATCACACCTGACAGGTGGGCGGCATCGAAGAGCACCTTGGCACCCACTTCGTCCGCAATCGCCCGGATGTCGGCGACCGGATGATGCGTCAGGTTAAGGCTCGACCCGACGGTGATCATCTTCGGCCGCACAGCGTGAGTCATCGTGGCCAACCCGTCGATGTCGAACGTGTAATTGTCGGCATCGATCGGTGCTTCGTAGATATCGAGCCCATACAGCCCGGCGGCCCCGGCACGGTTGTGGGTCACATGCCCGCCGATCGACCCTGGCGGCACGATGATTGCATCCCCTGGCTGGCAGCACGCCATGAATGTGTACAGGTTGGCCAAGGCGCCCGACCCGACGCGGACCTCGGCGAAATCGGCCTCGAACACATCACACGCCAACTGTGCTGCAATCACTTCGATCTGCTCGACCGCTTCGAGCCCCATCTCGTACTTATCGCCGGGGTAGCCGAGCGACGGCCTGCTCCCAAGCCCTGCCGACAAAGCAGCTTCGGCCCGCGGGTTCATCAGGTTCGCCGCTGGGTTGAGCTGGACACACTCTTCGGCGTAGGTCGCCCGGTTCTGCTCTGTGAGCTCGTCGATTCGGGCGAGAACGTCATCACCTGACGCCGACGCAGCGGACGAACTGATCGACTGTACATACCCTTCAAGGTCGGCTGGAACCCACTGACGTTCACGCATCCCCTCACACTACGAACCCCGCCTGGTTGCGTGTCACACTCCGGTCTGACAGCGCCATCAGCACGACCAGCCGAATCCGCAGTACCTTGGCTGATATGAGCAAGCAGGTCACCGACCACTCTGGAGCGGATCATTCCGACGGCCACGACGACCGTGACCAAGGGCAGAGCTACATGGTCCATCGTCATCGCGATGTAACGGGCGGCACAGTGCGCGCTGCCGTCTTCGGCATCAGCGACGGCTTGGTCTCCAATGTTGCGCTGATTTTAGGTGTGGCGGCTGCGGCCTCGACGCGCGAAAGCGTGCTCGTTGCTGGCGTGGCGGGCTTACTCGCAGGCTCAGCTTCGATGGCCGCGGGTGAGTACGTGTCAATGAAAGCTCAGGCCGAACTGGTTGAACGCGAACTCGCCATCGAGAAACGGTCTATTGCCAAGCAGCCTGAAATGGAAACTCGCGAGCTGGCTGCGATCTATCGCCAGCGTGGCGCTGACGCCGAGACCGCAAAGCGCATGGCTGAGCAGGTCCACCAGGACCCTGACATTGCCCTCGACGTCCATGCTCGTGAAGAACTCGGTGTCGACCCCGACGAGACCGGTAATCCGGTTGGCGCAGCGCTCAGCTCGTTCTTTGCCTTCTCTATCGGTGCAATTATCCCACTCTTTCCTTGGTTCTTCAGCGAGGGCAGCGCAGCGGTCATCGCGTCCGCCATCCTCGGTCTGATCGCAGCCACCACCGTTGGCGCCGTGCTCGCTCGGTTCACCGAACGCTCGATGATTCGCACGGCAGGCCGACAGGTCGGTTGGGCCGTGGCAGCATGCGCCGTCACCTGGGTGATCGGTAGCTGGCTGGGCGCCGTCGTCTAGTGGCGGTGTTGCAAGCGGACGGCACCCCCTGGCCAGATCAAGCGCCGACCACCCGCGAGTGGATCGATCGCGTGCACTCGCTGCTCGGCCTCCATGCCACTGAGGGCAACTCGATCGAGGTACTGCGCAACGGCGACGAGATTTTCGCTGCCATGCTCGATGGGATCGACAACGCCGAGCGAACGGTCGACATTGTCACGTTCGTCTTCTGGACCGGCCACGTTGCTGACCGGTTCGCCCGCTCACTCGCCGGCGCAGCCAATCGTGGCTGCCGTGTTCGTGTGCTGATCGACGCGCTCGCAGAACGCAAGCTCGATGACGGCCTCGTATCGGTGATGAAGGGGGCTGGCTGCGACGTTCGCTGGTTTCGGCCGTTCACCGACGAGAAAATTCCGCAGCTCAACGGAGCGAACAACCGTACGCATCGCAAGATCCTCGTCATCGACGGCAGCGCCGGATTCATCGGCGGTGTCGGGATTGCCGACGAATGGTCTGGCAACGCTCGGAACGAGAACGAGTACCGCGACACACACCTCCATGTACGGGGACCTGCCGTCGCCGGCCTCCTGGCCGGCTTTATCGACAATTGGGCCGACCACAACCACAGCGGCTTTGATCCCATGTCCGAACCGCTCATCGATATGACCCCGGCGGGTGATTCCACCTGTGTTGTCGTCCAGGCTGCTGCCGAGAATGGGTCGAACGACATCTGGCGGCTGATGATCACCTTGATCGCCTGTGCACAGCACCGCATCAGGATCGCATCGGCCTACTTCAATCCCGGTGTTCAGCTGTCCCAAGAGCTCATCAACGCAGTCAATCGAGGCGTCTCCGTCGAGATAATGCTGCCGGGCAAGCACGCCGACAAGCGCTTCATCCAGATCGCCGGCGAAGCGTCATACCAACGTCTTCTGGATGCTGGTGTCGTGATTCGCACCTACGAGGTGTCGATGATGCACGCCAAGGTGATGACCGTCGACGGCATCGTTGCATCCGTCGGATCGGCGAACTTCAACCAGCGTTCGCTGCGTCACGACGACGAAGCAAATATCGTTGTCTTCGATCCCGCTGTCGTCCAGGTACTCGACGAACATCTCGACGAAGACCTCGAGAACACGATTCTCCTCGACCCGGCACAGTGGGCCGACCGTGGCATGCTGCAGCGCGTTGCGGAGCGCGTGTCGGAAACCGTCAATCACTGGCTCTGACCAGCCGCGGAACAAAAGCCCGACGGAATCGCGAACCGCCCCCCTCTGACGAGCTGTGCGAACTACCGTCAATACCCGTGTCACCGTCAGCCCCATACCGACCCTCGCGCCGCCGATTGCGTTCGCTGCGCCGGGTCGCTGCGGTGATCATCGCTGTCGCGCTCGGTCTGGCCACCATCGGCAATGGGTCGACCGTCGGAGCTGACCACGGCAGCGAAGAAGCCAAGCAAGCAGCACGCGAGATCCAGGCAGCCCGCGACCAAGCAAATGCCGCTGCCCAAGCCCTGTTCGATGCAAAGTCGGCGATCGACACGCTGACCATAGAAATCGCCGAAACTGAAGTCGAACTCGCGGCGGTCGAACGAGAAGCCGACGAGATGCAGACGTCGCTCGAGGCGTCGGCGATCCGGCGGTTCACTCAATCGGGTGGTTCCAGCTTTCTGCTCCTCGGTGATTTTTCTGATGCGACCAACCAACTGACTGCAGAGGTGCTCGCCGCCGTGACAATCGAGACCGCTAACGTCGAACTCGACGATTTCGACGCCGTGATTGTCGACGTCGATGCGACTCGTGCGAAGCTCGAACAACAGAAGGCCCAACAGACGGCGGCGCAACAGAACTTCACCGATTTGGAGAAGCGGGCCGAGGCCCAGATCGTCCAATTGCAAGAAGTTGAATCACAGCGCGTGATCGACGATGCAATCGAACATGAGCTACAACGTCAACGCGATGAACGCGCTCGCCAGGATGCCGCCACGGCGAGGGCTGCTGCCGACAAGGCAGCCGCCGAAAAGCAAGCAGCTGCCGCAGCTGCCGCTGCGAATACCGCTGTCGCCAGCTCCGGTGGCGGGTCCAACACCACGACCACCAGTAGCTCAGGTGGCGGTGCAACAGCATCACCTCCACCGTCCAATGCAGGGAGCGGCATCGTCTGTCCAATTGGCGGCAACTACGGGTTCGCCGACACCTGGGGTGCTCCACGCTCGGGTGGTCGGAGCCATCAGGGCGTCGACATGATCGCGGCAACGGGCGTACCGATTATTGCTGTCGAAGCAGGCTCCGTTCGATTCTCGAGCAACCGTCTCGGCGGCAACGCTGCTTGGCTCACTGGAAACAGCGGGACGAAGTACTACTACGCGCACCTCAGTAGCTACGTGGGAAGCAATGGGTCGGTCTCACGAGGCCAACAGATCGGCCGCAACGGCCAAACGGGCAACGCCGGCACGCCCCACCTGCACTTCGAAGTGCACCCGGGTGGCGGCCGAGCCGTCAACCCGTATCCGTACGTCCGCAGCGTCTGCTGAGAATTCCACCTCCCCTCGGGTCGAAAGTGGGCGTCCAGTAGGTCATTCAGTACGACTTGGGGAGCCCGAGGACGTTCTGTGCGATGTAGTTCAGCGTCATCTCCTGACTCACCGGCGCCAGTCGCTGCAACCGGGCTTCGCGCCAATACCGCTCGACCTGATATTCCACCGCATAACCAAGCCCGCCGTGCGTCTGCACCGCCTGGTCAGCAGCGAAATACGACGCCTCAGCTGCCAGGTACTTGGCCGTGTTTGCCTGCTCGCCGCACTCCAGACCAGCGTCATATCGCGCGGCTGCCACAGCCATCATCGTGTACGCCGCTTGCAGTTCCATGTGCGCCTTGGCGAGCGGATGTGAAATCGCTTGGTTCTTGCCGATCGGCCGACCGAACACCTCACGCTCCTTGGCGTAGCTGAGCGCCCGCTGGAGGGCCACTTCGCCGATGCCGCAGGCCATCGAAGCCAGCAGGATCCGCTCGGCGTTGAGCCCGTGCAAAATGTGGTGGAATCCGCGCCCGCGCTCGCCGACCATTCGCCATCCTTCGACCGGCAGCTCGTCGTAGGCGACTTCGCATGATGCCACGGCGTTACGACCGAGCTTCGGGATCGGCGCGATGTCGCAGTATTGCGGGTCGAGGTCAATAAGGAACAGCGACAATCCACCGAAGCCTTCACCAGGTTCACCGTCGGTCCGAGCAAGAAGCAGACAGACCTCTGACTCGAGTGCCTTCGATGTCCAGATCTTGCGGCCCGAAATGATGAATCCGCCGATTCCGTCCGCAACTGCGCGGGTCGAGATCCGGCTGGTGTCGGTCCCCGCATCGGGCTCGGTTACTCCGAATGCAATGTGGAGGTCGCCGGTGGCCGCACGCGGCAGAAACGTGTTTTTCAACTGCTCATTGCCAAACTTGACGACGGGCGCGAGGCCGAACATCGTGAGGTGGAGCGCACTCGACCCGTTCATTGCTGCGCCCGATGCAGCCACGCGGTTGAGTACCAGCGCACCCTCGGTGATGCCTTGCCCGCCGCCGCCGTACTGCTCAGGGATCGCGATGCCAACCCATCCTCCGGCCGCCATCGCGTTGTAGAACTCCCACGGAAACTCGTGCGCCTGGTCTTTGGCCGACCAGTACTCGTCGCCGAAGTCGGAACAGACTCGGTCGACACCCTGAATGATCGCTGCGTGATGCTCGGAGTCCTGCGTTGAGTTGGGAGCCATGCGGTGCCAAGCTTCGCAGCTTCACCACTCGGCAAGCGAGCGCCCGCCTTTGTCAACCAAGACAGCCCATACGCCCCACACTTTGTGTGAGCGATTCTGGCAACCAACATCCGGGCCCGCGCTCTGTGTGAGCGATTCCCGAGAACGACGCTGCTCTCGCTCACACAGAACCGGCCAACCGACCGACACACCTCAGCCAACCCGGCTCGGTGGAGTAGCGGCGACTGGCCTAGCGTGAGAGATATGGCTGCATCGCAAGAACCGTCGAATCGGAAACAGTGGGAAGAGGCCTTTGGCGCCTCGAAACTGACACCGGGCACCCACGCCACAATGTCCGGCATCCCGCTCGAGCCCGTCTACGGCCCGGACGACGGCGAGTTTCCCGGCCAGTACCCGTATACACGCGGCCCATACGCATCGATGTACCGGTCGAAGCTCTGGACAATGCGCATGTTTGCTGGCTTCGGCACAGCCGATGATACGAACTGGCGATTCAAGGAGATCATTAACTCCGGTGGGACCGGTCTGTCGACGGCATTCGACATGCCGACGCTGCTTGGCCTCGATTCCGATCACGATATGTCAATCGGCGAGGTTGGCCGCTGCGGCGTCGCCATCGACACGATCGCCGACATGTCTGACCTGTACGCCGGAATCGACCTCGGCCAGATCACCACGTCGATGACAATCAACTCGCCGGCAGCCGTGATCTTTGCCATGTTCATCGCACAGGCCGAGCAGGCCGGCATCCCCCGAGCCCAACTCGGAGGCACACTCCAGAACGACATTTTGAAGGAATACCAAGCGCAGAAGGAGTACGTGTTCCCACCCCGCCAATCGATGCGACTCGTGCGCGACACCATCGATTTCACCGCTGCCGAGATGCCGCGCTGGCACTCCGTCTCGATTTCCGGCTACCACATCCGCGAGGCCGGATCGACTGCTGCCGAGGAGCTTGCCTTCACCCTCGCCAACGGGTTCGCCTACGTCGAGCTGGCAATGCAGGCAGGGCTCGACGTCGACGCATTTGCGCCACGGCTCAGCTTTTTCTTCAACGCCCACATCGACTTCTTCGAAGAAATCGCGAAGTATCGGGCCGCTCGGCGCATCTGGGCACGCTGGATGAAAGAGCGCTACGGCGCCGAAAACGAACGCTCGATGCAGCTTCGCTTCCACACCCAGACCGCCGGCGTCTCGCTCACGGCCCAGCAGCCTGAAGTCAACATCGTGCGCACCTCCATCGAAGCCCTCGCCGGCGTTCTCGGCGGCTCCCAGTCGCTGCACACCAACTCGATGGACGAGGCAATGGCGCTGCCCACCGAGAAGGCGGCACGCATTGCGCTCCGAACTCAGCAAGTCATTGCACACGAGACAAACGTTGCCAGCGTCGCCGACCCGCTCGGCGGCAGCTACTACGTCGAAGAGCTCACCGACGAAATGGAACGTCAAGCCGAGGAGCTGTTCGCTTACCTCGATGAGCTCGGCAACGGGTCAATGCTCGAAGGAGCAATCCAGGGCATCGAAGAGAACTGGTTCCAGGGTCGCATCGCTGACTCCGCATATGAACTCGAGCGACGGCTGAACGCTGGCGATCACATTCGCGTCGGTGTCAACGCGTTCTACGAGGGCAATGACGACGACCCAATCGACCTGCTCCGCATCTCGAATGAAGACGAAACGAAGCAGCGCAAGCGACTCGGCCAAGTACGTCAAGATCGCGACCAAGCAACGGTCGACGCATCATTAGAACGAGTTCGAGCCGACGCCGCCGACCCTGAGGTCAATCTCATGCCCGCCCTCATCGACGCTGTGCATTCGTACGCCACGCTCGGTGAAGTCATGGGCACGATGGAAGCCGAATTCGGACGCCACGTCGAAGTCCCGGTCATCTGACCCGGCGATCCAGACGGCACCCGCTCAAGGCGCCAAACCACTGGACCGTGTGGTGCCAACGATGTGATTGCATATCTCAGGTTTTTGAGATGCCGCTCGACTCCGAAGTTAGGTGGCCCAAACGTCATTGGTGGACGAACCGTTGGTCTGGGTTCCACGCCACACACCAGAATTCCGACCACCATTGTCTGTCCATCCGGCCCGAGAGCGAACAGCGAGTACGAGCAGACCGCCGACTGCCTCTCTCCCCCTTACCTTGGTTGTAGGCCATGAGGCAGACTTGTGGC
>JBLIMF010000121.1:0-7956 GCA_047638615.1 Gammaproteobacteria bacterium | reverse complement strand
TTCGACTTCTTTGTCGAGGAGTCGGCCAAGGCGTTTCCGTTCGCCTACGAACCTCAGCTCGCGAAAGACCTCGAGCCGTATCTCCAGCCCGACGGGCCAGCTGGCTCCGAGCTGACGAAGTGGCTCTCCGGTGTTCGGACACCCGACAGCGGCACCGCCATTGCCGACTTCCTGGTCGAGGTGAACCGCCGCCTTTACAACGACATTGCCTATTCGATCCGAATGGAACCAGGCGTGCAGACGCCCGAGGACACCCTCACACGTGGGATCGGGTCGTGCCGCGACACGGGCTGGCTTCTTGTCGACGTACTCCGCCGACTCGGGCTTGCTGCTCGTTTCGTGTCCGGCTACCTGGTGCAGTTGACGTCGGACCAGCCGTCGCTGAGCGGGGCTGACGGGCCCGACGCCGACTTCACCGATCTCCATGCGTGGGCCGAGGTGTTCATCCCTGGTGCGGGCTGGGTCGGTCTCGACCCGACGTCCGGTCTGTTTGCAGGCGAAGGTCATATCCCTCTCGCGTGTACCCCGCACCCGACCACGGCTGCGCCGATTTCAGGCCGCACCAACTTCGCCGAAGTCGAGTTCGACTTCTCGAACGTTGTCCACCGCATCCGCGAGGACCCGCGCGTCACACTGCCGTACACGCCAGCGCAATGGGCGCGCATCGACGAGCTCGGCGAGAAAGTCGACGAACGCCTCGAAGCAGGCGACGTCCGGCTGACGATGGGTGGTGAGCCCACCTTTGTCTCGATTGACGACATGGAAGGCGCCCAGTGGAACACCGCAGCTGACGGCCACGACAAACGGGTGCTGGCATACGAATTGGCTCAGCGCATGTACGACAAGTTCACCACTGGCGGTTTGATCCAGCACGGCCAGGGCAAGTGGTACCCGGGCGAACCGCTTCCGCGTTGGCAAATGAGCATTGTGTGGCGGAACGACGGCCAACCGTTGTGGACGCGAGGCGACCTCCTCGCAGACCCCGCGCAGCCGGGCACAGCGACTGTCGAGGATGCGCAACGTTTCGCGGACGGGATCGCTGCTGGATTCGGAATCGACACCGATCGAGTCATCCCGGCATTCGAGGATCCAATCGACCAGGCATGGCGTGAGGCGCGGCTTCCCGGCGGCGATCCGCCCACGGCCGACGCCAAACCTGCCGACGCTGATCAGCTCGATGAACCTGACGCTCGAGTCCGGCTTGTCGAACGTCTGCGCGGGCCGGTGACCGACCCGACCGGATTCGTCATCCCGCTGCATCCAGCGCCCGATGGCAGCGGGTGGCGTACGACCTCGTGGAACCTGCGACGCGAGCGGATGTACCTGATTGCCGGCGACTCGCCGCTCGGTCTTCGGCTCCCACTCGACTCACTGACATGGTCACCGCTTCCGACCGAATTCGAACGTTCGCCGTTCGAAACACGTGATCACCTTCCAGCGCCCGGATCGTTGCCAGCATCGCCTGCGACGGCCGTCGAACGCCACGAGGCTGCGCCGACTGCGGTTGCGGTCGAGGCACGCGACGGCCATGTCCGTGTTTTTCTTCCACCGCTCGAAAACGCCGACCACGCAGTCGAGTTGCTGAGCGTTGTCGAGGCGGTTGCCTGCGAACTCGAATGCCCCGTCGTGATCGAGGGATACCCGCTGCCGCGCGACCCGCGACTCACCACGTTGATTGTCACCCCGGACCCCGGCGTCATCGAGGTGAACGTGCAGCCCACCTCATCATGGGGGGAGATGCGGCACCTCATCGAGACGCTGTATGAAGAGGCCCGGCTCACGCGCCTCGGTACCGAGAAATTCACCCTCGACGGCAGCCACACCGGCACGGGCGGTGGCAACCACGTCACCCTTGGCGGAGCCACCCCGGCTGACAGCCCGATGCTGCGCCGCCCCGACCTGCTGCAAAGCATGGTCACGTTCTGGCAGCACCACCCCGCGATGTCGTATCTGTTCTCAGGCCAGTTCATTGGGCCCACCAGCCAGGCCCCTCGCGTCGATGAGGGTCGCGTCGATACGGTCTATGAACTTGAGATCGCATTCGCTGAACTCGGACGTCAGGGGGACGACGTGCCGCCTTGGTTGGTCGACCGGCTGCTCCGACATCTCCTCGTTGACCTCACCGGCAATACTCATCGGTCCGAGTTCTGCGTCGACAAACTCTTCAGTCCCGACAGCGATCGCGGCCGATTGGGCATCGTTGAGCTGCGAGCCTTCGAGATGCCTCCGCATCCGCAGATGGCACTGGTGCAATCGTTGCTCGTCCGAGCGCTCGTAGCTCGATTTTGGGATGAGCCCTACTCGGGTCGCCTCGTGCGGTGGGGGACCGATCTCTATGACCGCTACCTTCTGCCCTGGTATGTCCGTGCCGACATTCATGACGTCGTCGCCGACCTTCGACGCCACGACATCGACTTTGACATCGCGTGGCTTGAACCGTTCCTCGAGTTCCGCTTCCCCCTCATCGGCGAGGTCCAATTGGACGACGTGCGGCTGGAACTACGCAGTGCAATCGAGCCGTGGCATGTGCTCGGCGAGGAAGTCTCCGGCTCGGGCACTGCCCGATACGTCGACTCGTCGGTCGAGCGGATGCAGGTGCTGGTCGAAGGGTTCAACGAAGCCCGCCACATTCTGACCTGCAACGGCATACCGGTACCGTTGCACACGGCCAGCACGCCAGGCACGGGTGTCGCCGGAATCCGGTTTAAGGCGTGGGCTCCGTGGTCCGCATTGCACCCGACCATCGACGCGCATGGCCCGCTCGTGTTCGATCTCATCGATCGCTGGAATTCGAAGTCTGTCGGGGGTTGCACCTACGAGGTGTCGCATCCCGGTGGGCGTTCGTACGACACGTTCCCGGTCAACGCTGCGGAGGCCGAGGCACGCCGGTGCAGCAGATTCTTCAAGCACGGCCATACGCCAGGTGCCGCGGATGTCGCCGAACTCGACCGGCTCGCCGCAACTGTCCAACGTGAGTACGCCCGGACACTGGACCTTCGCCGGCATCCCGTCATGAAGTCACCGGCTGACCGGTCGTAATCTTGTGACAACGTTCCCGCCAGCCGACCCGCTCGCTGGCTATCAGCCGCTCGCCAACGGCCACGACGAACTGATGGACGCAGGCGGTCGCATCCGCGATCACTGGTCCGGTTTGGTCGCGGACTATCAGACGCTCGGTGCCAGTGAGCTCAGCCGGCGACAGGGGGAAATTCAACGCTTGCTCGAACAGGATGGCGTGACATACAACGTTGCTGGCAACGACGAGCGGCCCGTACGACCTTGGATGCTCGATCCGATCCCGTTCGTGCTGCCGAGCGCTGAATGGAGTGGCATCGAACGAGGGATGATCCAGCGCGCCGAGTTGCTTGATCGCGTTCTTGCCGACCTGTACGGCGAACGCCGACTGCTTCGTTCCGGAATCGTGCCGCCCGAGATGATTCTGTCCGACCCGCAGTTCTTCCGCTCGTGCGACGGCATCAGGCTGCCCGGCAACAAGCAATTGGTCGTGTTTGGCACCGATATCGCTCGCTCCACCGACGGGCGTTGGCTTGCGCTCGGGCACCGGACGCAAGCTCCGGCCGGCGCGGCGTATGCGCTGGAGAACCGGCGTGTGCTGTCGCGCGTGTTCCCGCAGGCGTTTCGTCGTGCTGGCGTCCAGCGACTGGCACCGTTTGTGCAGGCCTTGCGGTCAGCGCTGCTGGCAGCGGCACCATTCGGTGTTGACGATCCGTCGATCGTGATCCTGTCGCCAGGGTCGTTGTCAGAGACGGCATTTGAACATGCATCGATCGCCGCCCAGCTCGGCTACCCATTGGTCCAGGGCTCCGATTTCGAGCTGCGAGACGGTCGAATCGGTCTGAGAACTGTCGGCGGCTGGGCCCCGGTACACGTCATACTGCGCCGAGTCGACGCCGGTTTCTGTGATCCGCTCGCGCTCCGGGCAGGCTCGACGCTCGGCATCCCCGGACTCGTCGATGCGTGCCGGGCCGGTGGCATCAGCGTGGTGAACACGCTCGGCTCCGGAATTTTGGAGAACGCCGGGCTCGCGGGTCTGATGTCGGTCTTGTCGAAGCAGCTACTCGGGAGCGACCTGCTGTTGGACTCTGTGCCGTCATGGTGGTGCGGTGACCCAGCTGGCCGGTCGCACGTTCTGGCCAACCTGGGAACGATTGTGGTTCGTCCGCTTTCTCGCGTCTCCTTGGAGCACTCGATCGACACCGAGCGGGTCAGCGCTGCCGAGCTGGACGATCTTCGGCGACGCATTGTCGCTCAACCCGGTCAGTGGGTGGGCCAAGAGCGGCTTGCTCTGGGATCAGCTCCCGTCTTCTGTGCTGATGGCGTTGAGTCCCGCTCAGCCGTGCTGAGATCGTTCGCCGTTGCCGACGGTGATTCCTACGTTGCGATGCCCGGTGGACTCGGCCGGACAGCGTCGGGCGATGTCAGCGCACCGATCACGAACCGAGCGGGCGCGAGCTCGAAGGACATCTGGATCCTCGGCTCTGAGTCGCAGAGCCAGTTCGAGTCCATGGCGTCCGGTGGCGACATGCGGGCCCACCCGCCAACGCGGATCCTCCCGGCGCGAGCTGCAGAACATCTCTTCTGGCTGGGAAGGTACGCAGAGCGCGCCGAGGCCACTGTTCGCCTCATTCGCACGATCACGGCTCGCTGCGACGAGTTCCCCAACACCGCAACCGGACCCGGACCAGCGTCGTTGACGGTGGTGCTTGAGGCGCTGACGCGCATCACCGGTACATATCCGGGTTTCGTCGGCGACGACGCTGCAACCTTGTTCGACGACCCGACCGACGAACTGTTCACGCTCGTGGTCGACGAGCAACGGCCAGGGTCTGTTGCGCACGCAGTCCGTCATATGTTCGATGCACTCGACGTGGTCCGCGACCAGCTGCCGGTCGACACGTGGCTCGTCGTCGGGTCGCTGCAACGCGGCTTGGAGAGCTTGGAGCGCCGCTCCGGTGATCGCGACGGTGGAGATCGCGACGATGCGATGACGAGTGTGCTCAGCGGGCTGCTCCAAGGGCTGCTTTCTTTGTCGGGCCTGGCCCAAGAATCGATGGTTCGTGATCTCGGTTGGCAGTTCATGGAAGCAGGGCGACGCATCGAGCGAGCGGCCCAGGTTGCCACGTTGGTCGGAACGACGCTCAGCACACAACGCAGCGCTGCGGTCGAGAGCCTCGTCGTCGAATCTGTCTTGATCGCCAGCGAGAGCATCATCACATCGCGTCGGCGCTACCGGTCGCTGGGCTTCGCCTCGACCACGATCGAGTTGCTGCTCGCCGACGCAGGCAACCCGAGATCTCTGCAGTTCCAGGTCGACCGGATCACCGAGAGCTTGGCGCTGATTGGACCGGGTCGTCCCGCCGGCCGGACGTCCGCTGCGACCTTGCTTGCCGAGCTGACTCGGTTCCTCGAATCGGCCAACTCCGTGAACCTCGCCGACACCGACGAACTCGGCCGCCGCCGGGGACTCGAATCGTTTGTCGCTAGTGTTCGTGCCCAGCTCGCCAGCATCTCGAATGCGATCGCTGCGGAATCGTTCACCCGGCTGCAGTCACAGCACTCCCTGGGCGGCCCGATCGATCATCGTCAGCCGCTCGGTTCGATGCCGGGTTCGATGCCGGGTTCGATGCCGGGTTCGATGCAGGGAAGTGCAACGTGATCTATGAGGTGTCGCACACGACGCAGTACGACTACGACGCCCCCGTCGACACGAGCTTCGCCGAGGTCCGTCAGATGCCCGACGACGTCGACGGGCAGGCGTGTGTACGTCGAGCGATTCTGACCGAGCCGGCTCCTGAATATCAACGTGAGCATCGGGACTACTTCGGCAACCTCACCGCGACGGTTGCGATTCGCGAACCGCATACGCGGCTCGTCGTCAGCAGCTCGAGCCTGATCGACACGTCTCGTCGTCCGGTCGACTTCGGCGTTGACGGCCGACGACCTTGGGTGTCGTACACAGCGGCCCAGGCCGATACTGACGATCTGGACATGGTCGAGTTTTCGCTGGACTCACCGCTCGTGAAACGCTCGCA
Source organism: Gammaproteobacteria bacterium (assembly GCA_047638615.1). Taxonomy (GTDB): domain Bacteria; phylum Actinomycetota; class Acidimicrobiia; order Acidimicrobiales; family Ilumatobacteraceae; genus Ilumatobacter_A. The sequence goes on along the minus strand of JBLIMF010000121.1, from coordinate 1,903 downwards.
GCAACTCGCCGACTACGCCCGACCGTCGTTCGACGGCGACACATCGCTGGCTGACAGCGTCGAAGCGTTCTGCGCTCGGGTGCATGCCGACTTCGAATTCGACGCCACTGCAACAGAGGTCGACACGCACCTCGCTGACGTACTGCAGATGCGCAAGGGTGTCTGCCAGGATTTCGCGCACGTCATGATCGGCTCGCTGCGGTCGATTGGCCTGCCAGCGTGCTACGTCAGCGGCTACCTCGAAACTGAGCCTCCGCCGGGCCAACCGCGCCTGACCGGTGTCGACCGCACGCATGCCTGGGTTGGTGTCTATCTCGGAGGCGGCCGTTGGATCGGTATCGACCCGACCAACAATCAATTCGCTGGTCCGAAATACGTCACCGCCGCCCGCGGTCGTGACTACTCCGATGTTCCGCCGCTGAAAGGGGTCATCTTCACCGATGCCGAAGAGAGCCGACTCACGGTGTCGGTCGACGTGGCAGCGCAGTAGGCCGCACAATCGCTCAGAACCCGTGACCAGGTTTCATGGCCGAGTGCTTCGAAGCTGTAGTTTGCTGGCCAAGGCATGAGCAGCGACTTCCAACCAGCACCTTCTTCGCGTCGGTCGGTGACGGCCCATCTTGAGGTGTTCGTTGCCGAAGAGTCGGACCTCGTGCTCGCCATCAGTGCAGCCGATGGACACCACTTTCTCGACGAGCAGTTGTTGGTGAGCCTCAACGGTGTGCCAATCAAGGCCATGCCAGACGGCCATCTCTGCTTTCTCACGAACGTCGGGCGAGGCCTCCTGCTCATCGACTACCAGGCAACGGTGCTGGGCGATGCGCCGCGGGCAACGGCGACGACTCACGATGTGTTTCAGTACATCCGGCCGAGTCGCTACTGCGAGTCGGATCGCCTTGGCCCGCTTGCCCGAGCCGAGTTCGGCGGACTCGTTGGTGCAGATCTTCTCGCTGCCGTGTCGAGCTGGGTTGGTGTCAACATCGCCTATGTGACTGGTTCATCGCGCCCGATCGATGGTGCGGTCGAAACGTTGCTCGCACGTGAAGGTGTGTGTCGAGACTTCGCCCACCTGACTGCAGCGCTACTCCGCGCGAACAATGTCGCTGCCCGCGTGGTGTCGGTGTATGCCCCAGGCCTCATGCCGATGGACTTCCACGTCGTGACCGAGGCATGTCTCGACGGAAACTGGTACGTCGTCGACCCGACGTGTCTCGCGCCGCGCGAGTCGATGGTGCGAATCGCAACCGGAGCCGACGCATCGGACGTCGCGTTCCTCACGACTTTGCGCGGCGTCGTCGAGCTCAACTACATGTCGGTGTCGGCGACCACCGACTCCGACTTGCAGACCGACGACATTACCCAACTGGTGTGGCTGCGTTAGGCCGAGCGCTCACGCGACGCTGACGAGTAGCCCGGCACCCCAGGCAAACAACCCCACCCCGAGTACTCGCGTGAGGGCCCCGCCCGGCACCAGTTTCTCGAGGAGGACGACCGCTGTGACGAGCGCGATCCACCAGAGGCTCATCACGCCGAGCACGAACAGCAGGGTCATCAGCGCCCAGCAGCAACCGATGCACAGCGAGCCGTGGTGCACCCCCATGACGACGGCGCCGCCATGACCTGCTCGCCAACTCGTCAGCAGGAAGCCGAGGGGTGTGCGGCACTTGCTGAGGCAGGCATCTTTGACCCCGCTGAATTGATACGCGCCCGCACCGACGAGTAGAAGTCCACCGAGCCAGCGGCTCGTGGACACACCCATTGCGTTGACGAGTGCAGCGTCATGCAAGGCCCACTGCGCGCCCGCCGCCAGTGCCGCGAAGCCGGACCAGGCTGCCAGGTAGCCCACGACGAACAGCGGTGTCGAGCCGTGGAGTTGGGCCCGCTCCGATCGGACCGACGTCGC
>JBLIMF010000120.1:0-8052 GCA_047638615.1 Gammaproteobacteria bacterium | reverse complement strand
ATGCCCTGCTTTTCGGCGAGCAACGAACCGTGCGAGTACCGGTTCAGCGATCGGTCGACCATCCTGTCGAGCGCTGTTTCGGCCTGAGCGATCCAACGCATGCAGTGCGCAGCCCGGCCCGGCCCGGCCCGGGCCGGTACTGGCCGAGCAGGTGGCCCCGTGCGCGGCCGCCGAGCATCTGATCGTTGTGCACACCCAGGTCGGTGATAGCGATCTCAGAGTGCCCGGTGCCACCGTGCATAGCTTTGACTTCGCGGACGTCGTTCCATTCTTCGTGCGGCACTTCGATCATGAACGTCGTCTTCGCCGCCTGCGGGATGTCGGGGTTCTCCTCGGTGCGACACACCAGGATTGCGAACTGTCCTCGGCGCGCCCCTGAGATGAATCGCTTGTGGCCGTTGATTACCCACTCGTCGCCGTCCTGATACGACTTCGCCGGGTTCGGCCTGAACTATGGCAAGTTCGACGCGACCGAGCCCCCATGCCGCCCCAGGCTTCCTGCATGTGCGGGAGCCAGATGTCGTCCTTGAATGCCCGCTTCCGCAGGCCGACCAGTGCAAAAATTCGATCGGCCCCACTGAGCGGCTCGCCAACCTTGTTGCTTTCGGCATCGTTGCCTTCGATCCGATGCTTTCCGGGCTGAATCACGTCGGTGACGAACGTGCGGGCCTGCAAGCGGATCGCTTCGAGTTCAGGGCTGAGGGAGAAATCGATCGCGATGACAATCAGCCTGACAGGTGCCACCAGCCAATTCGCCGCCCGAAGTATCGTCGGAGGCAATGAGCAACAGCGTTCTGTCAGGCACTCGTGTTTTCGTTGCCGCAGCCGCCTTGCTGCTCGCTGCCTGTGCCGGCTCCGACGACACCCTCGGTGGCGCCGCCGCCGAACCGACGAGCACCGTCGCCCCCACCATCACCCCCACCATCACCCCCACCATCACGCCTGTCTCCCCGACAACCGTTCTTGTCACGACAACCACACCAGTCACCACAACGGTTCCTGCCACGACGACCACAGCACCTGCCACGACGCCGGCTCCCAGCACCGCCGCCGCTCCGACCACGGCCATGCCGCTGGCCGAGGGCGAGCTTCCCGTCTTCGACTTCGCCGCCACACAGCTCGCTGTTGGAACGTCGATCGAGGGCCGTCCGATTACCGCTGATCGGTACGGCACGCCGGGCGGCCGCCGCGTCCTCGTGATCGGCGTCATCCACGGCAACGAAGACGCTGGCGTCGCGATCGTTGACGAACTCCGCCAGCGCGACGCTCCCAACGGCGTCGAGGTCTGGTTGGTCGAATCAATGAACCCAGACGGCCAAGCCGCCCAAGAGCGCCAGAACGCCAACCAGGTCGATCTCAACCGCAACTTCCCTCACAAGTGGGGCGTTATCGGCGAGCCGGGCAACAGCCAGTACGCCGGATCGGGGCCTGCCAGCGAACCTGAAACGCAGGCCATGGTCAACCTGATCACCCAGCTTCGGCCCGACATCACGATCTGGTACCACCAGGACGCCAACCTCGTGATCCCCTCGACCGGTCGCGACGGACGCATCCGAGCTCGATACGCCGAGCTGACGGGGCTCCCGATCGCCGAGTGCTGCAGCGGTGGCGGCGTCTACACCGGCATTGCTGCGACCTGGGCTCGGGTCGAGCTCAAGCAGACCAGCGACGCCGTGCCGTTTATCGTCGAACTCCCCGGCGGAGACCTCACAGCTGAGCAAATCGACGCGCACACCACTGCAGTCTTGACCGTCGCCGCCGAAGGATGACACGGTTCCGCTGCCCTGACGGCTCCGACAGCGGCGGTTCATGGCAACGTGGAGTGGTGTTTACTGTGTCGAATTCCGCTCCACCGAGCCCAGGCCGCTACCGGCGCCACCGAGCACTGCTCGGTGCACTCGCCCTCGTTGGCGTCGCCGCCGTCGGCGTGACCAGCCAGACCAACGCGCTTCCTACGCCATCCGACACCGGAATCAGTAGCGCTGCATCCCTCAGTGCCCCCGCCGAGCGCGGCGACCAAGTCGAGGTCATCGCACCCCGCATCGTCATTGGTACGTCGGTCGAAGGTCGGGCAATCGTTGCCGAACGGATGGGCGTGGCGGGCGGACGCAAAGTGCTCGCGATCGGCGCCATCCACGGCAACGAAGACGCCGGTATCCAAGTTGTCGACGAACTGCGCCAACGTGCAATCGACGAACGAGTCGAGCTGTGGCTCATCGACTCGATGAACCCTGACGGTGTCGCACGCCAAGATCGGCACAACAGCAACGAGGTCGACCTCAATCGGAACTTCCCATACAGGTGGGGGCCGATTGGCCAACCCGGGAACAGCCAGTACGCCGGAACCGGCCCGGCGAGCGAGCCCGAGACACGCGCCGCGGTCTCGTTCATCACGTGGCTCCGCCCCGACATCATGCTTTGGTACCACCAGGACGCCAACCTGATTATCCCGTCGACCGGCCGTGACGGACGGATCCGAGCCCGCTACGCCGAACTGACTGCGCTCCCGCTTGCTGAGTGCTGCGGGGGCGGCGGGATTTTCACGGGCATCGCAGCAGCCTGGGCAAACAACGAACTGAAGAGGGATAGCGACGCTGTGGCGTTCATCGTCGAGCTACCGGGCGGTGTCTTGAACACCCAGCAGGTCGACGCTCATGCGAACGCCGTGCTGACCATCGGCATCGAAGGCTGACCTCGCTCAGACGAAGCGGGCGAATGTGTCGAGCGGTTCGCGTTCGCTCACAACACCATTGATCGGGGCGTCGGTATCAGCGGTGCCGAGCGCGACTCCACAAAAGATCTGCTGTTCGTCCGTCGCACCGACGAACTCACTGACCGCTGCCTCATGAACGCACCACGCCTCCTGCGGACACGTGTCGAGGCCGACCTCTTGAGCGAGCAGCATGAATGTCTGCAGGAACATGCCGAGGTCGCTCCACTGCGGCGGGCCCATGATTCGGTCGACAAAACAGAAGATCGCAGCCGGTGCGCCGAAGAAATCGAGGTTCTTTGCAAACTGCTCGAATCGCCCCACCTTGTCGTCGCGGGTCACGCCAATCGAGGCGTACATGTCCTCCCCGATCTTGAACCTCGATGATCGATACGGCTCTGGCATCTTCGGCGGGTAGACGTCGTAGGAGGGCGCTCCGGGTTCACGAGTCGAAAGGAACTCTCGAAATCGGATCATCGATTCGCCGTTGACCACGTAAATCCGCCAGGGCTGCACGTTGCCGCCAGACGGTGCGCGCGCGGCCATCGTGAGCAGTTCCTCGATCGTCTCGTTACTAACGGGATCGGGCAGGAATGCACGGACGGACTTACGCCGGTTGACCGCTTCGGTGACGTTCATCTGGGGAGTCTCGCAACCACCGCTCGTCGCCGGCGAACCGCAGGTACAAACGGTGTGTGCCATGGGCCTCTTGGTGCAAGACCGCTTCCACTGTCAAAATGCCCATGTGGCCTCCGACGCACTCACCAACGAGCAACTGATGCAACACGCAATCGACGCGGCGTGGTCCGTGCGAACAACGACCGCTCCGAACCCGTGGGTCGGCGCCGCGTTGTTGACCGCCGACGGCACGGTCCACGTTGGTGCGACGCAGCCGCCGGGCGGAGCGCACGCCGAAATCGGGGCATTAGCTGCCGCTGGCGACGCTGCAGCCGGGGCAACTCTCGCCACCACGCTCGAACCCTGCTGCCACGAGGGCAGAACAGGGCCGTGCACCACAGCGATCATCAAATCGGGTGTCGTGCGGGTGCTCGTCAGCATCAAGGACCCTGACAAGCAGGTCGCTGGCGAGGGCATTACAGCGCTGCGCGACGCTGGCATTGAGGTCGTGGTCGGCACGCTGTCGGCCGAGGTCCTGGTGCAACTCGAGCCGTATCTACACCACCGCCGGACCGGCCGGCCCTACGTCATCTTGAAGCTCGCCGCCACGCTCGACGGCCGAACGGCGGCACCGGATGGCGGCAGCGAATGGATCACCGGCAAGGAGGCCCGCACCGACGTGCACCAGATGCGTGCCGAAAGCCAGGCGATCCTCGTCGGCGCTGGCACCGTTCGAGCCGACAACCCGTCGCTCAACGTGCGCCTCGTTGCGGGGCCAAGCCCCCGCCGCATCGTGCTCGGAGCCGCACCCGCTGACGCCAACGTGCATCCCTGCACCGAATGGGTCGGCCCAATCCCCGAACTCCTCGATCGACTGGCCGCCGAGGGCGTGTTGCAGTTGATGGTTGAGGGCGGAGCCAACGTCGCATCCGAGTTCCACGACGCTGGCCTGATCGATCGATATGTGCTCTACGTGGCCCCAGCGATATTCGGTGGCAACGATGCACATCCCCTCTTCGTGGGCGATGGCGCACCCACGATGGCCGATCTCCGACGCGGACGGTTCGTCGCGACCCGCCAGTTAGGCAATGACATTCGGCTCGACGTAACCCTCGACAAAGACGAACGCTAAACGCTGCCTGCCCGTCCCGGCCACGAACCAGCGGTGACGGTCGCAACCAGTACCCCTGCCAGCAGCTCGGGCGGCCACGTCAGCCAAGTCAGCCAAGTCAGCCGATGTGGTTCAGGAGCTCGCGTTTCGAGGCAAGGTAGGCGCGGCTTTCCGCCGTGTGCGCGACGTCGATCGGCACCATCTGGGTCACCGTCACGCCATGCTCTTCGAGCCCCTGCGCCTTCAGCGGATTGTTACTGATCAAGCGAACTGAGCTGACGCCCAGGTCCAACAGGATCGCCGCCGCGACGTCGTAATGCCGTGCATCGACCGGAAGCCCCTGTGCGGTGTTCGCATCGACGGTGTCGAGGCCTTGGTCTTGCAGCTCGTATGCCCGGATCTTGTTTGCCAGTCCAATCCCGCGGCCCTCGTGGCCGCGGAGATACACGACCAACCCCGCTCGCCCTGCCGCTGCCTCAGCCGAGATGGCGCGACGTGCTGCGTCGAGCTGTTGGCCGCAATCGCACTTGGCTGACCCGAGCACGTCGCCGGTCAGACATTCGCTGTGCAGGCGGATCAGGACCGGCTGTGACGACGGCATGGCCAGGTCGCCAGCGATCAGTGCCACGTGCTCGTGACCATCGCTGGCCCGATACGAAACAATGCGAAATGTGTCGACGTCTGTCGGCAAGCGCGCATCCCCCACTCGCTCAACCGTCACGCTCGGGCCGAGGTCAGACCTCGGATCGAGCGTGACACCGGCAGGGCCGACGCACTCGATCATCTCGCTCACACCAGCACTCGCCCGTAACCGGTGGTGCGCTGCTCGACCGGCCGTTCGATCGACTCGGCGAACTTGGTGAAGTCTTGGACCGTCATCTCTTGGCCGTGGCTCGCACCGGCAGCACGTGAAATATTCTCGCCCATCAGGGTGCCGCCGAGATCGTTGCAACCGGCGTTCATCATCTGATGTGTTCCGGAGAGGCCAATCTTGACCCAGCTGGCCTGAATGTTCGGGATCAGTTCGCCGTAGGCAAGGCGGGCGACCGAGTGCATCAGCACGTTCTCACGGAACGTCGGACCACGCCGGGCCTTGCGCTGCAGGTAGATCGGCGACGCCATGTGCACGAAGGGCAAGCCGACGAATTCGGTGAACCCGACTTGCCCCAGCCGCACGTTCTCCTTCTGCAGGTCGCGTGTGATCACCATGTGGCGCGCCCAGTGAATCGGCTCTTCGACGGAGCCGAACATGATCGTCACATTCGAATGCAGGCCAATCGAGTGCGCTGCGCGGTGGGCGTCCATCCACTCTTCGGTGTTGATCTTGTCGGGGCAGAGAATCGCCCGGATGTCGTCGTCGAGGATCTCCGCAGCAGTGCCCGGCAGCGACGCCAGGCCAGCTTCTTTGAGCCGACCGAGGTAGGTGACGAGGTCTTCGCCGAGCCGCTTGGCTCCTTCGGTCACCTCAAGGGCGGTAAAGCCGTGCACGTGCATGTCAGGCACGGCGTCTTTCACCGCACGCGTGACGTCGATGTAGTAGTCGCCGTCGAAGTTCGGGTGGATACCGCCCTGCAGGGTGACCTCGGTGGCACCGGCGTCCCAGCCTTCCTTGGCCCGCTCGGCAATGTCGTCGAGTGTCAGCAGGTAGGGCGTGCCACGCAAGTTGAGCGACAGCGGACCTTTCGAGAACCCACAGAATTTACACTTGAACGTGCACACGTTCGTGTAGTTGATGTTGCGGTTGGCGACCCACGTGAGCGTGTCGCCGACGATCTCCTTGCGACGGCGGTCAGCCAGTTCCATCACCGCGACTGCTTCGGGCCCTCGGGCCGTGAAGAGCGTGGCGATCTCGTCGAGGCCGGGCTCTTGGCCCATCTCGATGCCGTCGAGCACGTCGGCAACAGCTCCGGTCGGGCAGACCGTCCGTTCACGGTCGGGGTCGTCAGACAAGATGACCGGCGGCGGATGGTCGGCACCCGAGTACCAGGCGGTCGAGCGGTGACCGACCAGCACGAACTCGGCACCGTCAGCAACGGTGTCAGCTGCGGTGGTCTTCTCTGGCCAAAACTGGCCAGGGTCATCGCGGCCCAGCCACTCGGAGTCGGCTCGGTCCATCACCGGGAAACTCATGCCCTCGTCGAGCCAACGCACACGATCACGAACGAACTCTGGGTACACGGTGAGCCGTGGGGCCAACACGTGACCCTTTGCCTCGGTGACCTCACGGAGGCGTTCCAGGTCCGGCCACGGCCGCTCGGGGTTGACGTGGTCGGCGGTGACCGGCGAGACACCGCCCCAGTCATCAATGCCTGCGTCGACCAGTGCACCAAAATCGTCGGAGAGATTCGGCGGCGCCTGCAAGTGCACGTCGGCAGGCAAGATCAGTCGCGCTGCTGCCAGCGTCCACAAGTAATCGTCGCTCGGGCACGCCACGACGCCCTTCATTGCGGTGCGCAGCTTCGGCAGAAAGTTTTGGACGATCACTTCTTGCACGTGGCCATGGCGGCGATGGCTTTCGGCAATCGCTTCGAGTCCGGCGAGCTGATCCGCACGCGTGTCACCGATGCCGATCAGAATGCCGGTGGTAAACGGGATCTGCAGTTCACCTGCGGCCTCGAGGGTGGCAAGGCGCCGCTCAGGAACCTTGTCAGGAGCGTTGCGGTGAGCTTCCAGGTCGGGGTTGATCGACTCGATCATCATCCCCTGGCTCGGGCTGAACGGTCGCAACTGCTCGAGTTCGGCCTTAGTGAGTGCTCCACAGTTGGCGTGCGGAAGGAGGCCCGTTTCAGCAATGACGAGCTTGGCCATCTCAGCGACGTAGTGCACCGTTGAGTCATAGCCCCGCTCACGAAGCCAGTCACGGGCCACCTCGTAGCGATCTTCCGGCCGCTCCCCGAGCGTAAACAACGCTTCGTGGCAGCCTTGTCGAGCACCTTGCTTGGCGATCTTCAGGACGTCTTCAGGGTCGAGATACAGCTTCTCGACGCGGGCCGGCGGCTGTGCAAAAGTGCAATAGCCGCACGTGTCGTTGCAGAGGAAGGTGAGCGGGATGAAGACCTTCGGGCTGTAGGTAATGCGGTTCCCGAACGACTCATCGCGGCGGGCTGATGCGAGTGCCAACAAATCGGGCAGCGATTCGTTCAACAGTGGATGGTTCATGTGGTCCCCCGGGGATCTCAGTGGATAACGGTGTTGCCGGGTCGGCTCGCAATGGCCGACTGGGTAAATGTTTCGTCGCAGTGCCAGCAGACGAATGCCTGGTCGAGCGGTTCGCCGCATGCTTCGTGGACGAGCACGGTGGGCGGCTCGTCGTGATTGATCCACTCGTCCCCCCAGCGCATCAGTGCAACCAGGGTCGGCGACAAGGCAGCGCCCATCGGCGTCAGCCGGTACTCGTAACGCGGCGGGCGTTCGCAGTACAGCCGACGTTCGAGTACTCCGGCCACGACCAGCCTTTTCAGGCGTTCAGTAAGCACAGGACGAGCGATGTCGAGATCGCGGCGGAAATCATCGAACCGTCTGACTCCCCGAAACGCATCGCGCATGATCAAAATGGTCCAACGGTCACCGAGTATGTCGAGGCCCGCCTGAATCGAGCACGCTCGGTCAGCAG
>JBLIMF010000119.1:0-8083 GCA_047638615.1 Gammaproteobacteria bacterium | reverse complement strand
GGAATGATCTCGCGCCGATGCAACTCAGACAGGGCAGCGTCACCGTCGTCGGAGTACAGCAGCAAGCGGTCCGGCAGGATTTCGATGCGGTCACCAACGCCGTCGACTTTCGGCACCATCGATTCGTTCAGTCCGTAGCCGAAGCGCACTTCGAGCACTTCCCGGCGCACGTGCTCGGAAATCAGACCCTGAGGCGATCCCTCGGCAACGATTTTTCCGGCGTCCATCACGACCAGTCGGTCACACAATTGCTCGGCCTCGTCCATGAAGTGCGTGGTAATCACCTGCGTCGCCCCACGCTCTTTGAGCTGGTACAGCCGATCCCAGAGGATGTGGCGAGCCTGCGGGTCGAGCCCGGTCGTTGGTTCGTCGAGCAGCAAGAGATCGGGTTCGTTGATCAGCGAACGAGCAATACTGACCCGGCGTTTCTGGCCACCCGACAGCGGGTCCACCTTGCTATCGGCCTTCTCGGTGAGCTGCACGAACTCCAATAACTCGTTGGCCCGTGCAGCAGCGGCCTTGCGCGACAGATCAAAGTAGCGGCCGTAAATCACGAGGTTCTCGAGCACGGTGAGGTCGTTGTCGAGCTGGTCAAGCTGTGGCACCACGCCCATGCGAGCGCGGATTTTACGGCCGTCAACGATCGGGTCGAGACCGAAGATGCGCAGCGTGCCAGCCGTCGGAGGTGACACGCAGCCAATCATCCGCATCGTTGATGTCTTGCCTGCGCCGTTGGGGCCCAGGAAGCCAAACGCTTCGCCTGGCGCCACCTCGACATCGATGCCGTCAACCGCGGTGAAATCACCGAAGCGTTTCACCAGCGACGATCCAACAACTGGTGACTGTTCGGATCCCATGGGTCGATTCTGTCAGCACATGGGCCGACTGCCCGCCTCGATATGCCTCGATGTGCGCGGGTCGACGGTAGCGGTCACACTGTGCCTGGCACGGTGTGACCGCTACCGTCGGATCTCGTGGCCAGCAGCACCGTCCTCGCACTTGGAACCGCGCCCTCATACGGCGCCGCAATCACCGAGCATGACGCGCTGACGATCATCACCGACAGCGGTGTCGAAGGCGACCGTCACGCTGGCAAGAAGCGAGCTGTTTCGATCGTCTGTACCGGCGAGCTCGCCCGAGCCGCCACCGATTTCGGCATTGAGCAGTTTGACGGGCTGCAGACTCGTCGCAACATCGTCGTCGACCTCGACGAACTCCCGCGCACCCACGGCACTCGGTTCACCATCGGCGAGGTCGAGCTCGCCGTCTGGCGTGACTGTGCGCCGTGCAACCTCATGGATGAGATCTTCGGCGACGGTGCCCAAGTCGCGCTGCGCCAGCGAGCGGGCATCACCGCCAGCGTCGTCCGAGGTGGCATCGTTCGTCTCGGCGACTCGCTCACTCTTGCCTGACTGCCGCGACACACCTCGCTCAACCGTTGGAGAACTGGAACCCGCAGTTGGGATTGGTGAAGTTGTCGAGCCGCAGCGATGCGATGCCTGCGTCAGTCGCAGCGTCCTGCAACTCCGGTTCGGCGAAGATCCCCTGAATGTTGGCGAGGTCGTCAGCAGTCTGGATTTTGGTGAATGCCTCAACGAGTGCCGGCGTCAGTCGTACCGTTCCGTCAGCAACTGCACGGATCTCTTCATCGATGCCCGGTGGGGCAACGGCGGCAGCGCGATCGTAGGCCGCCAACGTCTCCGGGAGCAGTGCCTCGATCTCGCCGACGAGGGTTGCGAATGCGGCCAGAACGTCCGCTTCCGATGTGCCCTCTGAGTCTGTGGCGATACCTTGCAAGATCTCGTTGGTCGACGCCGTGGTCTGGTTCGACAGGTCTTGGACGATCTGCAGCTCGGCGCACGTCTGCACAATGTCGCCATCGTCTGCTGACGCGCGCTCGGGCACCGTGGTGACCACAATCGAAACGGTCGGGGCGGGAGCGACGTCGGATCCAGCACCACTTCCACCACAGGCTGCGACAGCGAAGACAATCAATGCGGACATGGCAAACAGACGCTGGGACTTCACGCTGCGAGACGCTACCCACCCGGACCGGTCGTCAACCCGATGAGAAGGCAATGCACTCGTCTACGATCGCCTGCATGCCATTGACCGGAGAGTACGTCCCGAGCACGATGGACTGGGTTCGCGAACAGGTCGACACCTACGAGGCCACAAAGGGCTGCGAGGCAAACACACTGCGCGAGACCGGAATCCCCATCATCGTCGTTACGACCAAGGGTGCAAGCAGCGGCAACGTGCGCAAGTTCGCGTTGATGCGCGTCGAGCATGAAGGCGAGTACGCACTTGTCGCGTCGATCGGTGGCGCCCCGCAGAACCCATCGTGGTTCCACAATCTCGTCGCCGAACCCCTGTGCGAGATCCAGGACGGTCCGGCGCCCACCGACTACACCACCTCCATCGTCGACGGCGACGAGCGACAGATCTGGTGGGACCGAGCGGTCGAAGTCTTCCCGACCTACGCCCAGTACGCCGAGAAGACCGACCGCACCATTCCGGTCTTTATTGCCCGCCCCAACTGACGATCTGCTCGCGCAGATCTGACAAGGTCACTGAGTGACCGCAGTACAAACAGAGAACCAGCAGCCGGCCAACGCCATCACTGTTCGACCATTCCGGCTGCTCTGGCTCAACAACCTCTCCTTCTTTCTCGTCTCCAACGCGCAACGGTTTGTCTTCGGGTGGCTGGTCCTCGACGGACTGAACCGCAGCGAGAGCGACCAGGGCATCGCCGTGTTCACGCTGGGACTTCCGGCGGCGTTACTCGTTCTGCAGGCTGGTGCATGGGCCGACCGTTGGGACCGCCGACGGATGCTGATCTGGACGCAGGTCACCGGTGGCGTTGTGATGGCAGCGACCGCGTTGTTGGTCCGCTCCGATGCAATCTCGTTCGGCTGGGTCATCGTGATGACGCTGTTCGCTGGTGCTGCTTCGGCCATCGGCCAACCGGTTCGTTCGTCCCTCATCCCGGTGCTGGTTGCTAAGGAACAGCTGTTCAGCGCAATCGCAGTCAACGCCATCGCGATGACGCTGTCGCTGATCCTTGGGCCGGTGCTCGCCAAAGTCGTTGGTGACCAGTATGGGTTTGACGGAGCTTTCTGGTTCCAGTCCGGCCTGATGTTCGCCGGTGTGATCTTCCTCATACGGCTCGAGATCCCACCCCACGTCGATCTGCCGCCGAAACGGCCGATCATCGCCGACATGAAAGAAGCCCTTCGTCACGTCCTCGGCGACACCAACCTGCGGGTCCTGTTCGGCCTGCTGGTCATGGCCAGCTTGACCGTCAATCCGGCGGTCATGGTCACACTCCAGGCTCACGTCAAAGACGGTCTGGGTCGCACCGCGGGCGATGCTGCGTTGCCCTTCGCACTGATGGGCATTGGCATTGCGATCAGCTCGGTGGTTGTGATGCGCAAGGGCGACATGAAAAACAAAGGCGCAGCCTTCCAGCGTGCACTGATCTGCGGTTCGACCATCACGATCTTGACCGGTCGCACCACAGACTTCTGGCAGGTCCTCGTCCTCGCCTTCTTCATGGGCCTGGCTGGCGGTTTCTACATCAACATGAACCAGGGGCTCATCCAGGCGAACACGCCACAGCCGCTGATGGGCCGTGTGATGGGGCTCTACGCGCTGACATCATTCGGCATCATGCCGTTCGGTGCGCTCATCCTCGGTGCCATCGCGTCGTGGACGAGCTCTGGCGCGGCCATCAGCGGTGCAGCGTTGGTCAGCCTGCTCGGCGTGGTCACCACATACGTGAGTCAGCGCGGGCTGCGCGAACTCAGTTAGAAGTCAGACTGAGTCAGGACATGGACGGCGCCAGCGTGGCGGCCGCTTTGACGTCGTCGCCGAAAGATTCAAGCTGCTCAAGACGCTTGTCGTTCGAGAATACGTCGACTGCCTTACTCGGCTCCATCTTCATCATCCGCTGCAAGATGCGAACCTGGGTGACCTGGTTGTATTCAGACAGCGTGATCGCCCAGCCGTCACGGCCAGCGCGAGCTGTGCGGCCGGAACGGTGAAGGTAGTCCTTGACGTCCTTGGCCGGCTCGTAGTGGATGACCGCGCCAATATCGTCGATATCGATACCGCGTGCGGCAACGTCGGTGGCCACGAGAATCTGCAGCTTGCCTTCGGCGAATGAACGCATGACGCGCTCGCGGGTCTTCTGCTGGAGATCACCGTGAATCGCCATGGCGTCGATGCCGAGCTCTTGCAACCTCTCGGTAGCTTTGTCACACTGCCGCTTGGTCTGGCAGAACACGATCAGCTTCGGAATGCCGCGAGCGATGGCGCCGATCACCTTGTCACGGTCCATGTGATGGATGCCGAGGAACAGGTGGCTCATATTGCCGACAGTGTCGGTCGCCTCATCGACGGCCACCGTGACCGGGTCAGTCTGATAGGCCCGGATGAGGTGCCCGACGTCGCCGTCAAGCGTCGCTGAGAACAGCATCGTCTGGTTGCGGTTGACGCAGTGGCGCAAAATCCACTCGACTTGCGGGGTGAACCCGTCGTCAGCCATACGATCGGCTTCATCGAGCGTGACGATCTGCACGTCGTCGAGGCTGACCTCGTTGGACTTGATCAGGTCGATGAGCCGCAACGGTGTGGCGACCACGAGCTCGATGCCCTTTGCCATCTCTTCGACCTGGTGATGGCGAGATGCGCCACCGTACACAGGAAGAACATTCATCCCGGCGTGCTGAGCCACCGGCTGGAGCACCTCGGCGACCTGAATGGCCAGCTCACGCGTCGGCACGAGGACGAGACCAAGCGGCTTGGTCGGCGCTGCCTTGTCAGTGATGCGGGCAAGCATCGGGATACCGAACGCAAGCGTCTTACCGGAGCCCGTCTTGGCTCGCCCACAGACGTCCTCGCCGCGCATCGCAACGGGGATCGCTTCGGTCTGGATGTTGAACGGCTGAGCGAAACCGCATGCGGCAAGACCGTCGTCAATTCGTGTCGGGACATCGAGGTCAAAAAAACCTGTCGGCGCTTCAACTGGCGGCAAGACGTTGACGGTTGTCAGATTCGATGTGTTGACGTGATCGCGGGACGAGTCATCAGAGTCTCGTGGCGACCGCTTGCGACGAGGCGCTCCGCGTCGTGCTGTGTTTTCTGTCATTGTGCCTTGCAGCGTACCGCTCACAGCACCCGTCAGCCGGTTTCAGCGACATGCTGTTGCCTAAGTGCGGTTTCCCACGCTGGCCGACCGGTGCTAGCATTGCCTTCGTGCAGCGATCAATCAACGCCAGCTTTCTTCTGCTTATGTAGGGCAGCCGCACATCGCCGCGTCTGCCCGCACCCTCCGCCCCTCCGGCCGGGGGGTTTTTGCTTTTTCGACCCCGACCGATGATCGCCACATCAACCCTCACGTTCCCATTGAGAGAAGTTATGCCTCCGACACCCAGCACGCCGAAGCAAATGCCGTTCGACAAGTACGCGCCGTTTGTCCCGATCAAACTCACCGATCGCACCTGGCCAGACCAAGTCATCGACACAGCACCACTCTGGTGCTCGGTCGATTTGCGCGACGGCAACCAGGCCTTGATTGATCCAATGGATCCCGCACGCAAGGTCAAGATGTTTACCGAACTCGTTGCCATGGGCTTCAAAGAGATCGAGATCGGCTTCCCATCGGCGAGCCAGCCCGACTTCGACTTCCTCCGGCTGTTGATTGAGGACGACCTGATTCCCGACGATGTCTGGATTCAGGTACTGGTTCAGTGCCGCCCCGAGCTGATTGCACGCACCTTCGAAGGCCTGCGCGGCGCTCCACGAGCGATTGTCCACTTCTACAACTCTACGAACCCGCTTCAGCGTGACGTGGTGTTCGGCCTTGACCAAGAACAGATCAAGCAGATCGCCGTAACCGGTGCGACGCTGTGTAAAGCGCAAGAGGCAGCGCTGCCTGACCGAGCCGATGGGTCAGCGACCGAAATCCGCTACGAGTACAGCCCCGAAAGCTTTACTCTGACCGAGCCCGACTATGCCATTGAGGTGTGCGAGGCAGTTATGGACGTGATCACCCCAACGCCTGACGATCCGATCATCTTGAACCTGCCGGCCACCGTCGAGTGCTACTCCCCCAATGTGTACGGCGACGTCATCGAGTGGTTCGGCCGGACGATCCGTGACCGTCCGTCAGTCCTCATCTCCCTGCACCCGCACAACGACCGAGGCTGCGCCGTCGCTGCTGCCGAGTTCGGCGTGATGGCTGGCGCTGACCGCGTCGAGGGCACCCTCTTTGGCAACGGTGAGCGCACCGGCAACGTCGATGTCGTCAACCTGGCAATGAACCTGTTCATGAATGGTGTCGACCCGAAGCTCGACATCTCCGACATCGATGCGCTTCGCCGCACCGCCGAGTACTGCAACCGGTTGCCGGTCTCACCTCGCCACCCATACGTAGGCGACCTCGTCTACACCGCGTTCTCGGGGAGCCACCAGGACGCCATCAAGAAAGGCCTTGATGCCCTCGATGCCACGCGGGACGCAACCTCGAGCGAGTACCCGAAGTTTGCCGTGCCGTACCTGCCGATCGACCCGAAGCACGTGGGCCGCACTTACGAGGCAGTCATCCGTGTCAACAGCCAGTCCGGAAAGGGAGGCGTCGCCTACGTGATGAAGACCGAGCACGGTTTCGACCTGCCGCGCCGACTCCAGATCGAGTTCTCCAAGACCATCCAGAACATCACCGAGGACACAGGCACCGAGATCACGCCCGGTGTGATGTGGGATGCATTCCAGTCCGAGTACATGCCCTCAACGCCCACAATGAAACTGCGCAGCCACGAACTGCACAGTGCCTCCGGAGACGATGGTGGCACCACGACAATTCAAGTTCAACTCGAGGTTGAAGGTGCGTCGCATTCACTGCACGGAACGGGCGATGGACCAGTCGAAGCCTTCGTGGCCGCACTCACCGATGAGTTCGGTGGATCTGTCGGCGGCGATTTCGACGTACTTGATTATGCCGAGCACGCCATCGGACAGGGCGCTGACGCACGCGCCGTCGCATATCTCGAAACCGTCGACGGCAACGGCAACGTTCGCTGGGGCCTCGGCACCGATCCAAACATCACGACCGCCTCGCTACGCGCCGTCCTCGGAGCGTTCGAGCGTCAACGTCGATAGCGCCACCGTTTCCGACCAGCTCTCGTTTGCGTGATGTTTTTGGCGCTCGTTTCAGCCAGATCCGTCACGCAGATGCCGTGAGACCGAACGCGTGTCTGGCTAAGTTGGGGGCATGACCTGGATGGTGACAGCGGTTCGTCGATCCCTTTGGCTGGTGCTGATCGGTGCAGTTGGCGGAGTCACGTGGGCGTGGTGGCGAGACCGCACCGCGCCGCCGACACCTCCATCACCGCCGGAATGGCCGCCACTCGAACCGACCAGCGGCACAGTCTCCGCATCGTCGACCACGGCAGATACCAGCACCGGCGTCCCTACCGATGTCCAAGCCGGCGAAGCTGTCGGTAGCGCTCCAGCGAGGGCGTCGGTTGTCAATGCTCTCGTCGACTCGCCCGACGCGCGCTCCGATGCTGCGACGGGGTCATGGTTGCCGGCGACAGCTAACGGTTCGTGCCCAGAGTCACACCTGATCAAGGCGAACGACAATTCGGGGATCTTCCACGTTCCCGGTGGCCGATTTTACGACCGCACCAAGGCCGAGCGTTGCTACGCCACGGCGGCCGACGCGATCGCTGACGGCTACCGCCCGGCCAAGACTTGAACAGCACCTCAAACAACACAGGAGAAACCATCATGAAGGTCACCGTCGACTTCGATAGTTGCGCATCCACCGGCGCCTGCATGCAGGTATGCCCCGAAGTGTTCGAGGTCCGCAACGACGGCTACCTCTACATTTTGCAGGAAAATCCTGGATCCGAATTGGCCGACAAGGTCAACGAGGCAGCTGATATGTGCCCGACCGCAGCAATCACGGTCGAGTGACCCCAGCCGGGCGGCGCTCATTACAACCAGGCGTCGCGCTGCTGTTCTTGCGTGTGCCCTGACCATCGCTGGCTCGACAGATTTCGAGCCGCCCGATACT
>JBLIMF010000118.1:0-8107 GCA_047638615.1 Gammaproteobacteria bacterium | reverse complement strand
GCATTTGCTCCCAACCGATTCCTGGATTCGCCTCGAATGGCTCGGTGCGGATGAGGTAGATCTCGCCACGCTGGCCGTCGTAGGTGCCGTCAGCAAACGGGATGATGTGCTCACGGGTCCAGATATGGGGGCCGATCTCGGGATCGTGCAGCCCCGTCTCTTCGATGAGTTCCCGACGCAGCGCAGTGAGATGGTCTTCGCCTGAGTCGAGGCCGCCGCCAGGAAGCGCCCAGACCTGACGAGTCGGAAACTCGAACCGAACCATCAACAGATCGTTCGCTGGGGTGAGAATGACGGCGCGAACAGCTTGGCGGATGCGTAGTGCTGGTTTTCCGGTGCTATCGAAAGGTTCAGCCACCGCTAATATCTCGGTGAATCGCTGAGACCGTCGTTGAAGTCTTTGTACAGCCCGTACATCGATTTGCATTCTTCGCACACGGGCAACTGCTTTGGGTCACGTGACGGCACCCAGGTGAAACCGCACAGGGCCTTGACGGGGGTACCCATGATGCGGGCCTCTAATACGACCGCAGCGGCGTTCTCACCTCGCTTGACTTTGACGATGTGTGCAACGGTCGGCTCGGTCGTTTCGGTCTGCTCGTCGGTCAGTAGATCGGTGTCGTTCACCGGCATGGTTTCCAGATCCGTCATAGAGCCAGTGAATCACATTACGAAGACAATGGGGTACGGTGAAGGTGTGCTTATCACCATTGTCGTCACGGTCGCAGCAGTTGTTGCCGCCGCCGGCGCCGTGATTGCTGGTGAACGTCGCGACAACGAGCGTGTGCCGATTCCTGTTCGGGTCGAGCCACAACGCCGTCCACGAGACTGACTCGTAGCGCTCAACCGAGCGATTTAACGACACATGACACAGCGCTTCATGTGTTTGTGGCTGTCTCTGATGAGGCAGAGTGATCGAGATGGCACGGAATTCGAGCAGGACGAGCACAGCGTTTTCGTCCCTCAAGATTCTTGATTATCGGCGTCTCTGGTGGGCTGGAACATTCTCGTTCATGGCGGTCCAGATGCAGTTCCTGCTTCGTGGGATCCTGGCTTGGGACTTGACCGGACGCGATGGAGCGATTGGCCTCATTTATCTCGTGTTTGGTTTCACGATGTTGATCGCCACGCCTCTCGGAGGCGTCGCTGCTGACCGGCTGTCGAAGCGGACGGTCATGCTGTGGAGCCAACTCGTGCTGATGCTCGCCGCTGTCGGCATGGGCGCAGCGGTTGTCGCCGGCGTCGAACAGTTCTGGATGCTCGCCGTTGCCGGGTTCTTGCAGGGGTCGGCTTTCGGCTTTTACGGGCCGGCACGAGTGGCGTTCACCACCGAACTCGTTGGACGCGAGCAACTGGGCAATGCGATCACTTTGTCGCTGCTCAGCATGAATGGCACACGAGTAGTAGCGCCCTCATTCGCCGGAGCGCTCGCTGGTGTTGCGATCTTCGGAATCGGGGGCGCCTACATGGTGGCTGGCGGGCTTTCGGTGCTCTCATTCCTCGCTGTCTTGCGTCTGCCGAAGGTGCCGCCGGCAAACCGCCGTGGCTCAACCAACCCGTTCGTCGAGATTTGGGATGGCGTCTGCTATGTGGCCGAGCGCAAACATCTCCGTCGGCTTTTGATCAGTTCGTTTCTTGTCATCATGTTCGGTTTCAACTACGTGGCGTTCATCCCGGCGCTGGTCAAAGATACGTTCGATCTTGAGAATGACAGCTGGGTCGGCCTGATCAGCTCGGCCTCGTCGATCGGTGCGCTCGCCGTCGGTTTCTGGCTTGCCAGCCGGGCTGATCAACCAGGTCGGTGGCGCGTCATGGTGGTCACCGGCACGATTTTTGCAACTGGGGTGGTCGCTCTTGCCGTCGCTCCCGATTTTTGGATGGCCGTGGTGGTCGTCGTGGTCGTCGGCGGTGGAACCAGTGGCTACCAGACCCTGTCGAACGCCATTGCACTCAATCTCGCCGAACCATCTCACCAGGGCCGGGTGCAATCACTGCTGCAACTCAGCTTCGCTGGCTTCGGTATTGCGGCACTGCCACTTGGCTTGCTTGCCGAAGCGATTGGCCGACGTCAAGCAATGGTCGCGATGGGGCTCGCAGCCACCGTGGCCATCGTTGTCTACTGGATGCTCGAGGGCAGTGATGCAGACACGATTGAGGCCGGGATTCCGCATGAACCAGCACCGGCGCCGAGCAAGTTGCCGCCCGGCAACGTCAGCTCCGAATCGACGCAATCTCAGCGCTGATGTTCAGCCTGGCTGATGCTTCCCATAGCTCACGGCCCGTGGCAGTGGCGTAGATCGAGTCCCGGTCGAGGAAGGCCTGCATCACGCCGGCTCGGCCGTCGTTCCACTCGCGATCATCGAGATGGGTGTGCTCGTCGCGAACTGCTTTGGTATAGCGGGCGTACTCGGTCTGGTCGGCGCCAAGGATTGCAAGGTCGGCGTCGTTCAGCACTGCAGCGTCGCTGCTCACCGGGTCGAGGTGGGTCTTGGTGCCTTCGATCATCGCAGCGACCGAGTCGGCACGATCTTCGGGCCAACCGAGTGCAATAAGGTCGCGACGCGCCAACCGGGCGCTGGCTCGCTCGTTAGCCGGATGCTGAGGTTCGTAGACGGCGTCGTGATAGAGCACTGCGGCGATGATCGCGCCGAGGTCATCGACCTGTTCGTGTTCGGCGAGGGCAGCGATCGAGACGAGCACGGCTTCGACGTGACCAATCTTGTGGTAGCGGCGTTGCCGCTCGCGATAGCGAATCACGAGCCGCTCGAGGAGGTCGCTGCCGGTGCCGAGGTGTTCGGCCCAGGCGCGCTCGACGGGCGTCGGCGGCCGATCAGCCGCGTCAGTTGCAGCGTCGCGGTGAGCATTATCGTGTGTGGTCACGAGTGCAGTCTGGCAGCATGTAGGTCGTGACCATCCTGATCGACGAAGCGCGCTGGTGGTTCCGAGGCGAGAAGTGGTGCCATTTGGTCAGCGACGTGTCGTATCACGAGCTGCACGAGTTCGCTGATCTCGTCGGTATCCCGCGACGCGGTTTCCAGGGTGACCACTACGACATTCCCCAGTCATATCGACAGCAGATGATTGAGGCCGGAGCCCTGGTCGTGGAGAGCCGCGAGCTGGTGCGCCGCCTCCGCGGCGCCGGGCTACGTTTGTCGCCGGCGGAACGCCAAGCCCGCATCGCGTCATACTGACAGTCAGCGGCGCCACCTCGACGGGGCGCCAGAGACCTCGCGTGGGCAGGTGACGCCGCTGCTGCCCAACACGATCCATTCGAGCAGTTCGAGCCCCGCCTCGTCGCACAGTTCAGCCATTTGAGCCCATCGAGCGTGGTCGCCGAGTTCGGCACCGCCCGCAGGGCGAACCGATCCGACGATCAGGCCAGCCGCTTCGACCGTGCCACCTGCAGTAGCAGCGACCCAGTCGACGGCGGCGACCACGTCGTCAGGCTCGCGGGAATCGACGTGTGTCACGCCGACACCGCATCGGGTGTCGTCGAGGACGAACAGCACAGTCTCCTCGATTGGTTCGGTATCGATTGTCGACAGCATGAGCCAGAGCGCTTCAGAGAAGGAGTCGACGGGGTCGAGCCGGGCGTAGGGGAGCGGACGCTGACAGGGAGGGTAAGACATGTGGGTCTCCTGAGACGGGGTGCGGTGACAGGAGGGGAGTCGGTAGCCATCACGTTAGAGATGGACTGTCACAGCCGTTCTGGAGCCGCCAATTCATAAGAAGTCCAGAATTGGGATGAAATCGTCGCGACTCGACCAGATATCTTGACGACCTATGAGCGATTTCGTTCCCACCACCGATGAACTGGTCGAACGCAACGCCGAGTTCGCAGCCCAGTTTTCCGACCACGACCTGGAGGTGGCACCTCTGCGCAAGATGGCTGTGGTTGCCTGCATGGACTCGCGGATGGACACGTTCAAGTTGCTGGGGCTGGAGAACGGTGAGGCTCACATCATTCGCAACGCCGGCGGCATCGTTTCCGACGACGTGATCCGCTCGCTGTGCCTCAGCCAGCGAGCCCTCGGCACCAGAGAGATCCTCCTCGTGCACCACACCGACTGTGGGCTGCAGAAAGTGACCGATGACGGCTTCCGCAACCAGCTCGAAGCCGAGCTCGGCGTCAAGCCCTGGTGGGCCGTCGAGTCGTTCATCGACCCGTATGCCGACGTGCGCCAGTCGATGCAGCGGCTGAAGGTCACACCGTTTATCGACGACACGTATGTACGGGGGTTCGTCTACGACGTCACTACCGGTGAGCTGCACGAAGTCACCATCGACGATTAGTCCGTGGTGACTCGACGACCAAGTGGCGAACCGTGCGCGAAACAACCAATAGGGAGTCTCGGGCGCACAGGACGTATCGTGAACTACATGGCTGACGTTCGGATTTACCACAATCAACATTGAAACTCTTCGGTCAATGCCGTGCGCATTGCAGAAGAACTCGGTGTCGACTTCGAAACTGTCAACTACATCCACAACCCGCCCGATGCTGAAGAGCTGCGGGGCATCATTGCCAAGCTCGAAGACCCAGCCACCGACATGGTGCGTCGCGATAGCAAGTTCAAGAAGCTCGGACTGACCGACGACGACGTTGCCACCGACGACCAGATCGTTGTCGTTCTTGTCAAGCACAAGCAACTGCTGCAGCGGCCGATTGTGGTGACCAAGACCCAAGCGATTATCGGTCGACCGAAGGGACGGGTTACCGAACTGCTCTCCTGAGCAGCTCGATTTTCCTCGATGACCGACGCGACCACCGAGACAGCGACTCGTTCGCGCTGGGCGTTGCTCCGCACCACACTCGCAACACAGCGTCGAAACCTGACAATCGCGACCCTCATCGGGCTGCTCTGGATGTGTGGCAAGGTCGCAGTCCCTCGCCTGGTCGGGATTGGTATTGACCGAGGGATCGAAGCCGACGATCGGGTGTGGCTGTGGGCTGGCCTCGTGGCCTTAGCCGGCGTCGCATCCGGCGTCTTTACGGCGTTCCGTCGTTACTACGCATTCCGCGAAGCGCGTTGGACTGAAACCAAGTTGCGCGAGCGGCTGTTCGGCCACATTCTGCGGCTGCATATCGGCTACCACGATCGGTCACAGACGGGTCAGCTGATGAGCCGCTCGTCGAGCGACCTGCAACAGATCCAGGCATTCGTTGTGATGATCCCGATCACGCTGTCGAACCTCGCCATGGTCATTTCGGTTACCGTCATCCTTGCCTTGACCAACCCCCTCCTCACCTTGGTCGCGCTTGCCCCGTTACCGCTCGTCAACTTCGCCGGTCGTCGGTTCTCATCGTCAATCCATCCGGCCGTGCAAGCCGTCCAGCAAGAACAAGCCGAGTTAGCAACGGTCGTCGAAGAGACAGTGAGCGGTGTACGAGTCATCAAGGGTTTCGGCGCCGAATCGGTGCAATCTGCCAAGCTCGAAGTCGAAGCTGACGACATTCGGGGGGCATCAATCGATGCTGCCAAGATCCGCGCCAAGTATCTCCCTGCCATCGAACTACTGCCGCAGATCGGCTTAATCGGCGTGCTCGGCGTCGGCGGCCTGCAGGTGATCGATGGCACGCTCACGCTGGGCGAACTCGTTTCGTTCAACATTTACGTGGCCCTGCTCGTCGCCCCGCTTCGAATGCTCGGCATGACGATTGCCTGGGGCCAACGTGCCGCCGCTGCGATCGAACGGATCAACGAGGTACTCGACACGGTTCCGCTGGTCACCGATCCTGAGCGACCGACCGTGCTGCCGACAGCACAGAGCAACTCGGCACTCGGCGCGGTGCGCTTCGATCGAGTTGATTTCGGCTACGACGACGACCTTTCCGTACTTCAGAATTTCAACCTCGAACTTGTTGCGGGCCAGTCGATTGCGCTGGTCGGCGGAACCGGGTCGGGCAAGTCGACCGTGGCGCGTCTCCTGATCCGCTTCTACGATGCTGATGCCGGGTCGATCACGATCGACGGTGTGCCGATTGGCGACCTCGCGCTGCACGAACTGCGTCGTGCCGTTGGCGTGGTGTTTGAGGACACGCTGCTGTTCCACGATTCTGTCGCTGCGAACATCGCGTTTGCCGACCCAGCTGCCAGCCATGACGCGATCGAGAGCGCCGCCCGGCTGGCCGGTGCACACGACTTCATCATGGGGCTCCCCGAGGCCTACGGAACACAGCTTGGCGAGCGTGGCTATTCGCTTTCAGGCGGTCAGCGTCAGCGCATCGCCATTGCCCGTGCGATCCTCGCGGATCCCCGCATTCTGATCCTCGACGATGCGACCTCGGCGGTGGACCCGTCGAAGGAACACGAGATCCGGTCAGCGATGTCGACGGTGATGGACGGGCGTACCACCATCGTCATTGCGCACCGCCCCGGCACCATCGCGCTTGCCGACACCGTTGCGCTCCTCGACGAAGGTCGAGTCATCGCAACAGGCACTCACGATCACCTCCTCGCCACCGACCCGCGCTACCGGGAAGTGCTTGCTGCGATGAGCGACGCCGACCGGGCTGCCGCCGTCAAGGCCACCGGATCAGGCAGCAACTGATGTGGGGCATGAATGCAATCGAGGAAGAGGACCGCCTCGACGCCGACGCAGCCAAGCAGGTCATGCGTCGCGCGGCACGGATGGCGGCGCCGTTCAAACGAACCGTCTTGTCGGCAATCGGCTTCAGCGCCATCACGACACTCGGTCTACTCATGGGCCCGGTCATTGTTCGCTACGGGATCGACGAGGGCATCAAACCGGCCGATAGCGGCACGCTGCGGACTGCCGTCATTGCCTACATCATCGTGGTGTCGATTTCCTACGTGTCGTCCCGTCAGCAATACATCTTCATCAACCGGGCCGGCGAGGGCTTCCTCCGACTGCTCCGCATCCGAGTGTTCGGCCACATCCAGAAGCAGTCGCTTGCATTCTTTGATCGCAACAAGTCGGGCGTCCTCGTTGCTCGAATGACCGCCGACATCGAGTCGATGGCCGAGCTGGTGCAGTGGGGTCTTCTCCAATTCGTGTCGGCGGCGTTGCTGCTGACCTTCTCGTTCATCCTGTTGGTCATCCTGTCGTGGCAGCTCACCATCGTGGCGCTCATCGTGATGCCGGTGATTGTCATTGCGTCTCGCAAGTTCCAACGTGACTCCAACGCCGCCTACCTCGACGTCCGTGACAACGTCGGTTCGAACCTCTCGACCCTGCAGGAAGGGATCACCGGTATTCGGGTCATCCAGGCTTATGCACGTGAGCCCGAACAGACACGTCGCTTCGAAGAGTCGAACCGCAGCTTGTTCCGCTCACACCTCCACAGCCTCCGCGTGTCCACCTGGTTTTTCGGGCTGGTCGAAGCGTGCGGTGTCATCGCATCAGCGCTGGCAATCGGCATCAGCGGCTGGCTCGTCAATCGGGGCGATGTCACTGTGGGGACCGCAATTGCCGTGCTCTTGCTGTTGGCGCAGCTCTTCGAGCCGGTCCAACAGCTCAGCCAGCTCTATAACACGGTGCAGTCGTCAACGGCCGCGCTCGACAAGCTGTTCGGCATCCTCGACACCACGCCCGACGTGCTTGATGGTGACCTTGTGTTGCCGGCGTCTGGGGCGATTGCAGTGTCGGCCGTGGGCTTCCGGTACCCGGAAACTGACTCACTGGTGCTCGATGACGTGTCGATCACCGTTGCGAACGGCGAGCGGTTGGCTGTCGTCGGCGCGACCGGATCGGGCAAGTCGACGCTCGCCAAGCTGATGGCTCGGCTCTACGATCCGACTGCAGGCACGATCATTTTTGGCGGTGTCGACCTCCGTGACGCCACGATCGACTCGCTGCGCAAGCGCGTCGTCGTGGTCCCCCAGGAGGGGTTCTTGTTCGGAGGCACGATTGCCGACAATGTCCGAGTCGCCAGAGCCGACGCCTCCGATGACGACGTGCGAGGAGCGCTCGATGCCATTGGTGCACTCAACCGGTTTGAGCAGTTCGAAGAGGGTATTCATACCGAGGTACGTGAGCGCGGCTCGCGCCTGTCAGCAGGGGAGCGGCAGTTGGTGTCACTCGCCCGTGCGGCCCTCGTTGACCCTGCCGTCCTCGTGTTGGACGAGGCAACAAGCAATCTCGA
>JBLIMF010000117.1:0-8127 GCA_047638615.1 Gammaproteobacteria bacterium | reverse complement strand
CGGGAACGGGCTCAACAGCGCTCTGGACGCACATTGTTCCAGTCAAGGGTCGGCCAGCAAGAACGCCGCCGTGCCCAAGGGCAGTAGGCCCATCAGCCAAGTATCGCTTGGTGGCGGGATTGTTCACGAAACGCGACCGGCACCACGAGTCCTCAACAGACACCAATAGTTGACAGAGTCCAAACTTTGTGCTTGAATGGAGTTGTGCCCGAGCCAGCGATAGAACTCCTTCGCCAACACGGCGTGCAGGTCACTGCTCAACGACTCGCTATCATGCGCGTCGTTGCGGAACACCCCCATGCCACAGCAGACCAGTTGGGCGACGAAGTGCGTTCACAACTCGGCGCGATCTCGCGCCAATCGGTCTACGACTCACTCGGCATGCTTGTCGACAAGAACCTCGTTCGTCGGATACAACCAGCTGGATCGCCAGCGCGCTACGAAACCCGAGTCGACGACAATCACCACCACCTGATCTGCCGCAGCTGTCGAACTATGTACGACGTCGACTGCGCGACAGGCGAAGTCCCATGCCTGACCGCCAGTGACGATCACGGCTTTGAAGTCGACGAAGCCGAGGTCATTTACTGGGGCCGCTGCCCGACATGCCGTAAGTCCGCTTCGAGCGCGACCGCCGAGCCTGTGTGAACATCGCAGAAGAACAACCAGATCTCCGTCCTGCAAACGTCCTGCAAACGTCCCACAAACATCCCGCAAGAACAACAAGGAGCAAACCATGAGCGATTCCGATCAACTGCCCGAGGAGTCAGCCCTCGACATCAACGATTCGGCGGCAAAGTGCCCGGTGCTGCAAAGCCCACACACCGCAACCGGCAGCTCGGCCAATCAGCACTGGTGGCCGAACCAGCTCAACCTGAACATCTTGCATCAGGGCGCTGCGAACTCGAACCCGATGGGCGACGACTTCGACTACGCCGCCGAGTTTAAGACC
Organism: Gammaproteobacteria bacterium; assembly: GCA_047638615.1. Lineage (GTDB taxonomy): Bacteria > Actinomycetota > Acidimicrobiia > Acidimicrobiales > Ilumatobacteraceae > Ilumatobacter_A. The sequence continues at coordinate 7,175 of JBLIMF010000117.1, read as the reverse complement.
CTCGACCTCGCTGCCGTCAAGGCCGACCTCACGGTGCTCATGACCGACTCCCAAGAGTTCTGGCCGGCTGACTACGGGCACTACGGCCCCTTCTTCGTCCGCATGGCCTGGCACTCAGCTGGCACCTACCGCGTCCACGACGGCCGCGGTGGTGGCGGCGCTGGCCAGCAGCGTTTCGCTCCGCTGAACAGCTGGCCCGACAACGGCAACCTCGACAAGGCCCGCGCGCTGCTCGAGCCGATCAAGCAGAAGTACGGCCGCAAGCTTTCCTGGGCCGACCTCATGCTCCTCACGGGCAACGTCGCAATGGAGTCGATGGGCTTCAAGACCTTCGGATACGCCGGCGGTCGTGAAGACGTCTGGGCACCCGAAGAAGACGTCTACTGGGGCCCCGAAGACATCTGGCTCGACGACCAGCGCTACAGCGGCGACCGCGAGCTCGAGACGCCGCTTGGCGCCGTGCAAATGGGCCTCATCTACGTCAACCCCGAAGGCCCGAACGGCAACCCCGACCCGATCGGGTCCGGCCGCGACATCCGCGAAACCTTCGGACGCATGGCCATGAACGACGAAGAAACCGTGGCCCTGGTCGCCGGTGGTCACGCCTTCGGCAAGATGCATGGTGCCGGCCCGGAAGATGACGTCAAGACCGAGCCCGAGGGCGCTCCGATGGAGCAGCAACTGCTCGGTTGGAAGAACGACTTCGAGAGCGGCGTTGGCATTCACACCACCACGTCCGGCTTCGAAGGAGCCTGGAACTCCACGCCGACCAAGTGGGACAACAACTATTTCGAGACGCTGATGGACAACGACTGGGAGCTCACCGAGAGCCCAGCTGGCCACAAGCAGTGGACTGCCCCGGCACTCGCCGGGACCGTTCCCGATGCTCAGCGCCCCGATGTGTTCCACGCACCGATGATGAGCACCGCTGACATGGCCATGAAGTTGGACCCGATCTACGGACCCATCTCGCAGCGCTTCCGTGACAACCCCGAGCAGCTCGACGACGCGTTCGCTCGTGCCTGGTACAAGCTCCTCCACCGCGACATGGGCCCCCATGTTCGCCTGCTCGGCGCCGAAGTCGCCCCCGAGCAGCTCTGGCAGGATCCGATCCCCGTCGGCACCGCGCTCAGCGACGCCGACGTGGCAACGGTCAAGGCCGCGATCATGGGTGCTGGCCTCAGCATCACCGAGCTTGTTGAGACGGCGTGGGCCTCGGCCTCCACCTACCGCAAGAGCGACATGCGCGGCGGCGCCAACGGTGGTCGCCTTCGCCTCGCACCCCAGAACGCTTGGGAGGCCAACAGCCCCGACCAGCTCGGTCGCGTGCTCAGCGCCCTCGAAGGCGTGCAGTCGAGCGTCGGAGTCTCGGTCTCGATGGCTGACCTCATCGTGCTCGGTGGCGCAGCTGCCGTCGAGGCTGCTGCCAAGGCAGGCGGACACGACGTATCTGTCGACGTCAGCACCGGCCGCGGCGATGCCACTGCCGAACAGACCGACGAAGAGTCGTTCGCATGGCTCGAGCCGATGAACGACGGCTTCCGGAACTACCTGGGCAAGGGCACCAGCCATGTTGCCGAGCATCTGCTCGTCAACCGGGCACATCTGCTCGGTCTCGGTGCTCCCGCAATGGCGGCACTCGTCGGCGGCCTCCGTGTGCTCGGCGTCTCCACCGACAACCACGGCGTGCTCACCGACCAGGTCGGGGTTCTCAGCAACGACTTCTTCGTCAATCTGATGGACCCGGGCACACAGTGGTCCGCTGCATCAGGCGCCGAAGACGTCTTCGAAGGCACGGATCGCACGAGCGGCGATCTGAAGTGGACCGGCACCCGCAACGACCTCGTGTTCGGCTCGAACTCGATCCTGCGTGCAATCGCCGATGTTTATGCAGCCGATGACGCTGGCGCAAAGTTCGCCAACGACTTCGCCTCCGTATGGGCACAGGTCATGGACGCAGACCGTTTCGACCTTGCCTGATCACATCAGCCTGAACTGCAGATCCTGAACTGCAGATCCTGAACTGCAGATCCTGATCCCGGCCTGCGTCGCCTCGGTGGCGCCGGCCGGGATCGGCCGTTTTCGGCAGCGGAATTGGAACGCTGTTCGAAAACGTTTCCGTGGCATTGGTCACAGACGTACTCCGGGCCCTACCATCATCCATATGCAAGTGCACCTCGATGCGGAGAAGTGCCAGGGCCACAACCGTTGTTACGCGTTGGCGCCGGAATTGTTCGACGTCGACGACTATGGCCAAGCCATGCTGATCATCGACGGCGACGTACCTACCGACTTGCACGACAAGGCCCGTCTCGCCGCGTCCAACTGCCCCGAGTATGCGATCACCATCACGGAGAAAGGATGACATGACCGACACTGCAAATTATTCGGCCCGGATCGACGAGACCACGGGCAACAAGATCATCTCGATCGAGCGCAGCGGCGAGATTCTCGACTTCATCATTGGCAGTAGCCCAGACGGAACCGACCTCTGGCAACGGGTGCCATACGACGCCGACGACTACGGCCCAGTCTCGGACCCCCGCACCGACTTCGACCACGCCGATCCGGCGTACAACCCGGACGCACCCAAGGTGTGGAAAGAGTTGCGCGAGGGCGGCTGCCCAGTCGCCCATTCCGATCGTTACGGCGGCATGTGGGTGCCCATCACCGACGACACCGTCACCGAGGTCGCCTACGACACCGAGAACTTCACGAGCCGCGCTGTCGTGGTCGGCGTTGGACGCCCCGGCGACCGCGCACTTCCGGCTCCCATCGGTGGCGCCCCGCCGATCACCAGCGATCCGCCGTTCCACAACATGGCCCGCAGGCTCCTCCTGCCGGCCTTTGCGCCGAAGGTGATCGAGCCGTGGGAACCCGAGATCCGGCGCCTGTGCCAAAAACTTCTGGACGAGATGGGCGAGATCACCCCCGGAGAGACCGTCGTCGACGCCGCTATTCAGTACGCGCAGAACATTCCTGTGAATGTGATCGGGCGGATGCTCGGCTTCCCGGAAGAAGACGAGGAACTGTTTCGGACCTTCGTTCACGACGTCTTGGAACGCATCAACGAGGAGCCTGGAACCCGTGAAGGCGGCGACGACCTCGGCGTCTACATCCAGCAACAGATCGACGACCATCGAGCGAATCCGCGCGAAGACCTCACGAGCTACTTGATGAACGTCGAACTCGACGGCAACAAGCTCGAAGACGAGGTCGTTGGCGGCATGGTCGTCTTGCTGCTCGTCGCCGGAATCGACACGACGTGGTCGGCCATTGGTTCGTCGCTGTGGCACCTTGCGCAGCATCCCGAGGATCATCAGCGTCTGCTCGACGATCCCGAGGTGATGACGTTCGCCTTGGAGGAGTTCCTCCGAGCGTATGCACCAGTGACAATGGCCAGGTTGGTCGCCAAGGACAACGATTTCCATGGCTGTCCCATGAAGAAGGACGATTGGGTGCTCCTGCCGTTCCCCGCTGCGAACCGTGATCCGAAGAAGTTCGAGGATCCCGATTCGTTCATCGTTGATCGCGAGCAGAACCGCCACGCGGCGTTCGGTCTTGGCATCCACCGGTGCCTGGGCTCGAACTTGGCTCGTCTCGAGCTGAAGGTTGCCATCGAGGAGTTCATCAAGCGCTTCCCGCGCTTCGAGCTCGCCGGCGACACCCGCTGGAGCGTTGGCCAGATTCGAGGCCCTCGCGAGCTTCCCGTGCGCATCCTCGAAGTCGCCAACTGATCCTGTGCTCGCGCCACAGGCGTATGCCGACAGCGTTACTCAGCAACGCGACGTGCTTCCAGAAATCTATGGCGAGGTCGACTTCAACGTGGTGCCTGAACGCCTCGACGATGGGGCAACGCTCGACGACGAACGATTCGCCGCGTCTCGAGCTGCAGTGCGCCGAGTGTTCGACCGGCCGGAGCTGCTCGAGACGATGCGCAACGCCACGATGACCGGCGATTGCATTGCCGATGCGTACGCCGCGCTGATCCCCACGCATGGCTTCCAGACCCTGATCGAGATGCTCGAAACCGCTTGCCAACGCGGCGTCGAAAGTGTCGAGAACGCACCGCGCGAACTCGTTGATCTGGTCGCAGCAATGGAAGCCACCCCCACGTGGGTCGACATGGCACTCGTTGCCAAGGGCGCACGAGCTGAGCGGATCCCGATGGCGACTGCCACCCCACTGGCGATCCGCGGGGCGTTCCTCGCTACATTCCTGAACAAATACGCCGCGCTCCCGATGACCATGACCGGAACGCTGTCCGACGAGGCGGCGGCCAAGCGCGTCTTCGAGACAGCGAGCTTCTTCACCGCAACCACCATGCCCGGGGCCCTCGACCGATCGGGCAAGGGGTTCGAAGCCGCGGCGAAAGTGCGACTCATGCACTCGATGGTTCGCTACCACATCCTCAATTCGGGCAAATGGGACGTCGCTACCTACGGCATTCCAATTCCACAGGCAGACCAAATGCCTGCCGGGCTGATCGGTGTCTTCTTGATGTCCGCGCAAATGCTGAAGAAGGGTCAGATCGAGTTCAGCCCCAAGCAGCGAGCAAGCGTCGAACTGTCGCGCTACCGCTGCTTTCTGCTTGGCCTTCCTGAAAACCTGCTCGGCGAGACGCCCCAAGAGATTGTTGATCTGCTGATGGCCCGGCATGTTTCACTGCGCGAGGGGTACGACGACGAAACGTGCGGCGCGCTGGTGCGCGGCACCATGGAAGCCGACCTGTTCGACACGTCGTCGATCACGGGCCGACTGCACGCATGGCTCGAGAACGGATTTTCAAAGTTCGTGTTGATCAAGAGCTTTCTCGGCGGCGACACCGAGCGAGCCGCTTCGATTGGCATCACCTTCAGTCGACGCGAGAAGTTGGCTGCGGGCGTTGCGGCGGGGTCCCTGGCGCTCAAGACAGCGTTTTACCGCGTGGGTCTTCGTCTCCCAGTTGTCTCCAGCCGCATCGACAAACGACTCAACCGGCGCCTCGCCGAGCTGCTCGACATGTACGGGCACGCCGACTTCGTCACCGACGCCGGCCAATACAAGCTGGACTGAGCAACGGCGAGTCGGCTATCGACAGGTACCGCGCTGGTTGATCGATAGCGAGTTCGACGGCTTCACCTCGGAACTACGTGCCCTCGTCCAGCGACGACTCGACAACGAGCCGAGCCCCACGCCACGCTGTCGGCGGCTCCTCACCACCATCGTCATGCCTGACGACCGAACGCTCTACCCCACCCCAGTACTGCGACTACATTGCACACTCCTGTGGTCACATATTGGTGGGAGTACGAGAGCTGGAAACCGATCTGTCCGAGTACTTCAGCCGTGCCTGGAGCGGCGAAGAGGGATTGTGACCGCCCGGGCTCGACCGATCGCACGACTGATGGCCTCTACCGAGTCCTCCGATGTTGTCGACGGAATTGATGAGAGGCGGATCGGGGCCCCGCCGAACACGCTTCAGCGAGGCGACCTGGTCAGGCAGCTCGAAGGTGAGAGGCTGAATACACATCGGCAAGCCTTCGCAGCTGATTTCGTCGCGCAACACGCGCGGGTTGCACGTGAAATCAGCCTCGACGTCAGCCGCGTCTGATCAACAAATTCATGCCACACGATTGCCTCCGACAGACCGATGATCAACTCATGAAAATTGACCCGACGCAATGAAGCTCGACTCTGCCGAAGCCCTGGCTCGGCTCGCCGCCCACGATCACGCAATCCTGTGCACTTTGCATGCCGAGCGGGGCGTCGACGCCGTACCTGTTGCATACGCGATCGACGAGTACGGCTACGTGGGAGTGCCTGTCGACACGGTCAAGCCGAAGGCCTCGGCACGCCTCCAGCGGCAACGGAATCTTGAGAACGATCCAAGGGCCACGCTGCTCGCCGAGCAGTGGGACCGCAACGATTGGTCACAGCTGTGGTGGGTCCGAGCAGAGTTGCGCTGGCAGGACAGCGACCCCGGCCGGGAGCAAGCCTTGGCCGTGCAGCTGGCTGAGCGGTACCCGCAATATCGAGGCCAGCCCTTCAGCCGAATCCTGGTATTCAACATCGTCGGCGTGACCGGGTGGGCCGCGAGCGGGAGTCAGCCTGCTCAGCGTTGACGGTGCGACGTGCACCAAGCGGCTGTGCCTAACATCGCGCGATGGCTCTGCAGCATTTCGACCGTGACGCCGACCCCGCCGAGGTCAGCAGGTTCATCTCTGTCAACGGATATGCAATCATCGACGATCTTGCCGATGCGGAACTCATGGACCGCCTCGCTGCCGAGGTCAAACCGTACGTTGCTGCCTCCGATCCTGGGCGCGACGAGTACGACGGCCAGTTCACGCGACGGACTGGATCGCTCATCGAACGGTGCCCCGCATCACGCGAGTTGGTGATGCACCCCACCGTTGTCGACACCATCCGGCACTTTCTCGGGCATGCCACGGCACAGCAGCTGCACCTCACTCAACTGATCTCGGTCGGCACCGGCGAAACAAAACAGAAACCCCATCGCGACCAGATGGCTTTCGACTTCTTCGAATTCCCCGCCGACTACCACGTGCAGTGCAACACGATGTGGGCGCTGACTGACTTCACCGCAGACAACGGCGCGACTCACATCCATCCGGGCACGTCAGCCAAAAACGATGCAGCGGCGCACGACGTCCCCAGCCGGCAAGCAACGATGCGGCGCGGCAGCGTGTTGTTTTACGACGGCAAGGTGCTGCACGGCGCCGGCGCGAACGTGAGCAACGAGGTACGCCAAGGCGTCAACATCACGTACGCGGTTGGCTGGGTTCGCCAAGAAGAGAACCAATACCTGGCCTGCGCCCAAGACGTCGCGCGCACGCTCGATGACGACCTGCTGAAAATGATGGGCTACCAACAAGGGGCGTTCGCACTCGGCTACGTCGGCGATCAGCAAGATGCGCTCTCCAAATTGCGCGGGGAACACACCAAGGTAAAAGTCATCGGCGACATCGCTCAGAACAACGATGACATCCGCAAGTTTGTCGACGAACTCGGCGACGACTGACGATCAACCGTAGCAACCAGCTCAGTAGCTGGGCGGCCCCGGCTCAGGCGTTGGGGTTGACCACGATGCGGCCACGGGTCTTGCCGCCCATGATGGCCTCGCCCTGTTCGGGGAGCGACGACATCGGAACAACTTCGGTCATCGCTGCCAG
>JBLIMF010000116.1:0-8319 GCA_047638615.1 Gammaproteobacteria bacterium | reverse complement strand
GCGAGGAGAGCGAGGAGAGCGACGACTCGGAGAATCGTGAGCCGTCGGCCGTCGCTATTCTCAGACGGATTTGGCGGAGGGAATGCCGGGGGAGGGGTCGAAAACGTCGGCGATGATGTCACGGGTACCGTCTTGGTGTTGGTGTTGGTGTTGGTGTCGGTGGCGGTGTTGGTGTTGGTGTCGGTGTCGGTGTCGGTGTCGGAATTCTCCGACAGGTCGGCCATGCCGACAGAGTATGTCCTGGTCGCGAGAAGGGCGGGGATGCAGTGCGTGAGGCGCATGATTCAGTTGATCTGATCTTGATCCGACCTTGATCGATTGATTTCAATGTGCCTATGGTCACGTCATGAATTCCATCACAAACGTCGCCGGAATCGTCCGAACACACGGAACGGGCAGGCCCGAGCACACCGCTCTCATCGCTGGGGAGCGCCGTCTGTCCTGGTCCGACGTCTACGAACGGGCCCAGCAAACGGCCCAGGCACTCGCGTCGGTTGGCGTGGGAGCCGAAGACCGTGTGGCATTTCTCGATAAGAATGGCATTGAACATTTCGATGTGTTCTTTGGTGCATCGCTGCTCAATGCTGTGGCGGTTGACGTCAATTGGCGCCTTGCGCCGCCGGAAGTTGCCTTCATCGTCAACGACGCCGAAGCAAAGGTGCTCGTTGCCGGGCCTGACTTTGTGCCGGTACTCGATGCCATCAAGGACGAGCTCACGTCGACGACGAAGATCTTGGTCGTCGGTGGGATCGGCGAATCAAATGGTGGCTACGACGACTTCGAGACTTGGATTAACGGCTTCGACGCCAAAGATCCCGGCGTCGAAGCCGTTGGCGGTGACGTTGCGTTCCAGCTCTACTCATCGGGCACGACCGGTCGCCCCAAGGGCGTCATGCTCTCCAACGACAACTTCTTCAGCTTGCTCCCAATGGCCAAGGAGATCTGGGAGCTCTCCGGCGATGCGATCAATCTTGCAGCAATGCCGCTTTTCCACATCGGCGGCGGCGGCTGGGCGACCGCTGGGATGTACGAGGGTTGCACGACGGTGATCCTCCGTGAACTCGACCCCGCGGGCCTGATCGACCTGATTCAGAACGAGAAGGTCACTCACGGCTTTGTCGTCCCGGCAGTGCTGCAGTTCATGCTGATGATGCCGAATATGGAAGGCGCCGATTTCTCGAGCTTGCAGATCCTTGTCTACGGAGCGTCGCCGATCAGCGAAGAAGTGTTGGCGGCCTGTGTCGAGAAGTTCAAGCCGTGCAAGTTCTGGCAGGCCTACGGGCTGACGGAAACGACCGGCGCTGTCTTCAACTTGCCGCCCGAAGACCACGATCCGAACGGACCGAACAAGCACCGCCTCCGTTCGTGCGGTGTTGCCGGCCCGGGGGTCGAGGCACGAATTGTGGGTGACGATGGTGAAAACGTTGGGGTGGACGAAGTCGGTGAGATCTGGGTCCGCACGCCGCAAAACATGCTCGGATATTGGAAAATGCCGGAAGAAACGGCCAAGGCGCTCACAGCCGACGGCTGGTTCAAGTCGGGTGACGCCGGCTACCTCGACGTCGACGGCTATCTCTACATCCATGACCGCGTCAAGGACATGATTGTTTCCGGTGGCGAGAACGTGTACCCGGCCGAGGTTGAGAACGTACTGATGAAGCACGCCGCCATCGCTGACGTCGCCGTTATCGGCGTGCCGCATGACAAGTGGGGCGAAACTGGCAAGGCCGTCGTGGTCGCAGCTGAGGGAGCCACAGCCGACGACGACACGGCTGCTTCCATCATCGCGTTTGCCAAGACTCAGCTCGCCGGCTTCAAGTGCCCCACGACCGTCGACTGGGTGACCGAACTCCCGCGTAACCCCACGGGCAAGATCCTCAAGAAGGATTTGCGCGAGCCCTACTGGGAAGGGCGTGAGAGGCGTGTGGGCTGATCGGCCAGGATCGCTTTATCCCAGCCCTCAGGTCACGTCAGATCAGGTCACGTCAGGGAGCGGCGGCCGCGAGGCCTCCGACCATGCTGTAGACCCGACCATGCTGTAAGCCCGACGTGGCAAGGTCGATCCGCGACCACACCGCGACCACACCGCAACCACACCGCGACCGCACCGCGACCGCACCGTGACCCCGATGAGAATCGTGGCGATCGCTCACATTTCGAAGTGGACGACAGAGTCATTGCCGACGTTCCAGGAGTTGAGTGCGCCGCTCGCTTGTCCGTCTGAATCGAGCCGGTTTGAGAGTTGGCGGGCGAAATCACCGACCATCACACGGAGCACCAGTGGCGCTCGGTTGGACAGCAGCAGCATCACATTGGACAGCGCGACGCCAAGTGCGCGGATCGCGACGAATGCGCGAAAGGCAATGGGCGCACGTTATTTCAGTCCGACAGAGTCGCGCCGTTCGGGGCCCAATCCAGCGCGGCAGCGGGGTCACGGCGTTTGGCGGTGGCATACCTGGGCTGTGACCCAGGGCGCATCGATCGTTCGGTTGTGAAATGTCGATAGCGTGGAGAGCCGTGTCTTCCACCGAAACCACCCAGACGCTCGCAGACGGACTGTCCTCGCGAACCGACATCCGTAACCTCGCGATCGTCGCGCACGTCGATCATGGCAAGACCACGCTCGTCGACGCCATGCTCCAGCAGTCGGGTGCTTTTAGCGCTCACGAAGAAGTCGTTGAGCGAGTCATGGACTCCGGCGACCTTGAAAGGGAAAAGGGCATCACAATCCTCGCTAAGAACACGTCTCTCGTCTGGGACGACAAAGCGAGCGGCGAGAAGATCACCCTCAACATCGTCGACACGCCGGGTCACGCTGACTTCGGTGGCGAAGTCGAGCGTGCGCTCACCATGGTCGACGGCATCGTGCTCCTCGTCGACTCCGCTGAGGGCCCGCTCCCGCAGACCCGCTTCGTGCTCCGCAAAGCGCTTGCTCGCAACCTGCCCGTGATCCTTGCGATCAACAAGATCGACCGCGCCGACGCGCGCACCGCCGAAGTCGTTGACGAGGTCTACGAACTCTTCTTCGATCTCGATGCCCGTGAAGACCAGGTCGAGTTCCCGATTGTCTACTGCTCAGGCCGCGATGGCTGGGCCACGCTCGACCTCGACGAGGCGCAGGCCATTGTCAAGGGCGACGTGACCGGCAAAGATCTGACCGCGTTCGTCGACGTCATCCTGGAGAGCATCCCGGCGCCGACTTACACCGAAGGTGCACCGCTGCAGGCATGGGTTACTAACCTCGACTCCTCGCCATATCTCGGACGCATGGCGTTGCTCCGCATCATGGAGGGTGAGATCAAGAAGGGGCAACAGGTCGCCTGGTGCAAGGTCGACGGCACGATCGCCCGAGCTAAGATCTCCGAACTGTTCCTCACCGAACACCTCACCCGCGTGCCGGTCGAGTCGGCTCGCCAGGGCGACCTCGCGGCCATTGCCGGCATCGAAGACATCTTCATCGGTGAGACCTTGGCCGACATCGAAAACCCAGTGGCGCTGCCGCTGATCACCGTCGACGAGCCCGCACTGTCGATGACCATCGGCATTAACACATCACCGCTCGCAGGCCGCGAGGGCAAAAAGCTCACCGCTCGTTTGGTGAAGGCCCGCCTTGACCAAGAGTTGGTCGGCAACGTGTCGATTCGTGTGCTCCCAACCGAGCGCCCCGACGCCTGGGAAGTACAGGCCCGTGGCGAACTGCAGTTGGCGATCCTCGTTGAGCAGATGCGTCGAGAAGGTTTCGAACTGACTGTCGGCAAGCCGATCGTGCTGACCAAGGAAGTCGACGGCAAGATCCACGAGCCGGTTGAGCGTGTCACTATTGACGTCCCCGACGAGTACCTCGGCGCCGTCACGCAATTGCTGGCCACCCGCAAGGGTCGGATGCAGAACATGGGCGGTAGCGGCTGGGTTCGCCTCGACTACCTCGTGCCGGCCCGCGGCCTCATCGGCTTCCGCACACAGTTCATGACCGAGACCCGCGGTACTGGCATCATCAGCCACATCTTTGAGGGCTACGAACTCTGGGCTGGCGAGATCCGTGCTCGTGCGCAGGGCGTGCTGGTCAGCGATCGCATGGGCCCGGTCACGAACTATGCCATGATCAACCTGCAAGATCGCTCGGCCATGATGGTTAAGGCTGGCGACGATGTCTACGAAGGCATGATCATTGGTGAGAACTCCCGCGCTGGCGATATGGACGTCAACATCTGCCGTGAGAAAAAGCAGACCAACGTGCGTGCGTCGTCGTCCGACGACACCGTCAAGGTCACGCCGCCGAAGCTGCTGTCGCTCGAAGGTGCACTCGAGTTCATCAGCGTCGACGAATGTGTCGAAGTGACCCCAGACAACATTCGTATCCGTAAGGTCGAGCTTGACCCCACGATTCGTGCTCGCCACGCCAAGAAGGTCAACAACGAGCTGAAGGCCGAAGACGAAGCCCGTAAGGGCTGATCGACTGAGCCCGGGCATACTGCGTCCTATGGTTGCCGCGCTCAATCCCGCACTCGCAGCGAAGATCGAGGCACTCGATGCCGGCTTGCGTCAGCTCGGCAATACGGTTGTTGCGTTCAGCGGTGGCGCTGACTCTGCGTTTCTGGCGGCTGCAGCCCGGCGGGTGCTCGGCGCCGAACGTGCCCACTGTGTTACTGCGGTGTCGCCGTCGCTCGCCGGTGATGAAGAACGAGACTGTCGTGCACTCGCCCAAGAGTGGGATTTGCGCTGGACGCCGGTGACGACCAACGAGATGGAACGGGCGGCTTACCGGCTCAACGACACCAACCGGTGCTTTCACTGCAAAGCCGAGTTGATGGACGTCGTCGGGCCGATTGCGCGGTCCGAGGGTGCAACCATCGTGCTCGGCGTGAACGTCGACGACCTCGGCGATCATCGCCCGGGGCAACAGGCAGCCGAGCAAGCGGGGGCGGTATTCCCGCTCGTTGACGCTGGCTTTACCAAGGCCGATGTCCGTGCGGCATCGGCATACCTCGGGTTGCGGACCCATGACAAGCCCGCTGCGGCGTGCCTGGCCTCACGCATTCCATACGGCACTGAGGTGTCGGTCGGGATCCTGTCGCGAGTCGACCGTGCCGAAGCGGCGCTCCATCGGCTCGGGTTCGCCCAAGTGCGCGTGCGGCACTACGACGACACGGCGCGTATCGAGGTCGAAGCGTCTGAGTTGTTCGCAGCAGTCGAGCGACGTGTCGAGATCGTCGGCGCAGTCAAGGGTGCTGGCTACAGATATGTCACGCTCGATCTCGAAGGTTTCCGTAGCGGCAACCTCAACGGTTGAGCCGATCCGCGAATCTTCGCCGAATAATGCACTCGTCTTCAATCTTGCGCTGCTTGGTCTGGTTCGATTGTTCGAGTTCACGGCTGTTCACGTATCGTTGGGTTCATGAAGCTTTCGATGCAGATCAGCTACTCCGGTGACTTCCACGCCGACGTTGCAAAGGTTCAGGAACTCGAGAAGGCGGGCCTTGACGTCGTTTGGGTGCCCGAGGCATACAGCTTCGACTCGGTATCCCAAATGGGCTATCTCGCCGCCAAGACCGACACGATCGAAATCGGCGCTGGCATCCTGAACGTGTTCTCGCGTACGGCAACATGCATGGGCCAGACGGCAGCAGGTCTTGACTTTGTGTCGAGCGGCCGGTTCATCCTCGGGCTTGGTGCCTCTGGCCCGCAGGTCATCGAGGGCTTCCATGGCGTTCCTTACGAGAAGCCGATGCCGCGCATCCGCGACTACATCAACGTTTGCCGCATGGTTACCAAGCGCGAGAAGGTCGTCTACGACGGCCCAACCGTGCAGGTTCCGTTGCCTGATGGCCAAGGAACGGGTCTCGGCAAGCCACTGAAGCTCATCAACCATCCGGTGCGCGAGCACGTACCGATCTTCTGGGCCAGCTTGATGGGCCTGTCGGTCACGGCAACCGCCGAGCACGCCGACGGCTGGCTGCCAATCTTTTTCGACCCAGAGAAGTTCCATAACGTCTGGGGCGAAGAACTCAAAAAGGGCACGGCCAAGCGTGACGCGTCGCTTGGTCCTGTTCAGATCTCCGCTGGCGGCATGGTTGCGATCGGTGAAGACCTCGTGGGCGACAAGGCGAACGCGGTCCTCGATATGGCCCGACCGAGCGTGGCGCTCTACGTCGGTGGCATGGGCGCCCGCGACCAAAACTTCTACAACACGATCATGCAGAAGTACGGCTACGTGGACGAAGCCATCGCAATCCAGGACAACTACCTCGACGGCAGCAAGGACAAGGCCGCCTCGCTCGTGCCAGCCGAGATGCTTGCCAACACAAACCTCGTCGGCCCGGCCAGCTACGTCAAGGAGCGAATTGCTGCGTACAAGGAGGCCGGGGTCACGCACCTGTCGGTCAACCCGGTTGGCGCCGATTCGACTGCGATGATCGAGCAGCTCCGAGAACTTATCGACTGACGGGAACCAGCCGGGCGCCAGCATCGTCCAAAAGACATGCAGCAGCGAACACAACTCAAACGTCTTGTGGCCGCGATCGCCGGGCTCACCCTGGTCGCGGCAGCATGCGGCAGCGGCGACTCGAAAGTCGGTATTGATGCTGGGGCGCCTTACTCGACGCAGGTCACCACCGTGGAAGTGGTTGCTTCGACGTCGACGCTGGCCGCCGGTGGCTGGATCGACGGTGAACCGATGTGGTCGGGCGGTGTGGGCGAACTGAAGCTCGCCTCCGAGTCCGGCCTCGTCGAAGACGCGGCCAGCGAGTCGCGTGCGGAGCCGGTGACCTTCGAGGAATCGCCCATCGAACCAATCGACCCACCGATCGATCGCCCGGTCGACGCGACGCCCCTTCGGGCCGGCAGCGTCGACGATAACGTTGACTACCAGGGCTTTCTCGACTACCTCGAGCGCATTCGAAGCCTCGGCATCGCCACCCGCGACCTCAACGCGGCGGGTCGCACGATCGTCAGCGTTGTCGACGAGGCGGGCAACCCGGTTCCGGGTGCAATAGTCGAGGCATCGCTGCGCACCCTCACACCTGACGGGATTCCGATCAAACTTCGGACCACGGCCGACGGCACTGTCCGGTTTCACCCAGGTTTCTACGGCGGGGAGACAGATGGCATTGTCGACTTCGGTCTGGGCATGGGCACGTCCGACATGGAGCTGGTGCCCGCCGCTGCCGGTGACGACATCACGATCGTCGCTCCGTCTGCAACGGTTGCCAGGCCGGTGCTGCTCGACGTCTTGTTCCTGCTCGACGCGACCGGCTCGATGGGTGACGAGATCGATCGGTTGAAGCAGACCATCGACACCGTTGCAGATCGCGTCGCATCACTCGACCCGACGCCTGACGTGCGGTTTGCAATGACGGTCTACCGGGATGAAGGCGATGCCTTCGTCACCGCCAACTACGACTTCACGTCCGACGTCGAGCAGTTCCGTGCTGCATTGGCCGATGTTGTGGCCGATGGCGGCGGCGACTACCCGGAAGCGCTCGACGAAGGGCTCGCCGATGCGCTTGCCAAGCCGGCCTGGCGTGACCCGGCCCAGGCAATCCAGCTGATATTTATTGTGGCAGATGCTCCGCCCCAGGTTGGGCGACAGGTGGCGACGCCGTACACCGACTCGGTTGTGGCTGCAATCGAGCGCGGGATCAAAATCCTCCCAATCGCATCGTCAGAAAGCGACGACCAGGCCGAAGCAGTGTTCCGTCAGTTGGCGCAGGCGACAGGCGCTCCGTTTGTCTTCTTGAGTAACGGCGCAGGCGGTGCAGCGACCGGTGGATCAACCGACATTGCTTCGACCGACTACGAAGAACTCGCACTCGACGAGTTGGTCGTGCGGCTCATTGCCGAGGAACTGTCGGTGATGTCCGGCAGCGCAGCGGGCGGTGTGACGGTGCCGACAACGGTCCCATCGGTGACGACGAACCCTGACGGACAGTGACGAAAGATTGACATAACACGTCGTATTGACCTTGATCCTCGCTTCAGAACTTTGGCCGTGATGCCGAAGACTGAGCAACGGGCAGATCCGAGACGGCGGAAAGATTTCCGCCGAAGGACCAACAGATGGCGAGCGAAACGAGCAATGCCGATGCGCTCGACGCTGTCGCGATGGAGCTGATCAAATTCAGTCGGAGGGTCGTCACCGAAAGACTCCGTCCATGTGATGAATTCGGTACCGAACAGCAGCGGGTGACGGCGCCCGAAGTCGAAGTGACCGAATTGCGGCGAGTCGGTGTGGCGTTGACCGTGCCGATTCGTCTGGTTGAGGCTGTGGTGCAACCTTTCCTAGAGGATGCCGATCTGGTGACATGCCGATCTGGTGACATG
>JBLIMF010000115.1:0-8384 GCA_047638615.1 Gammaproteobacteria bacterium | reverse complement strand
GCCTCTCGATCTCCCCCGACCTCGACACGATCACCTACACCCTGGCCAACGCGACCGACCCCGTGCGCGGCTGGGGGCTCGTTGACGAGACCTGGACTGCCATGGGCGCGCTCGAACGGTACGCAGGGGTCAGGCCCGCCGGGTCCGCCGCAGCGACACAATGGTTCAACCTTGGCGACCAAGACTTGGCCACGCACTTCTACCGCACAGCTCGACTCGCCGAAGGGGCAACGCTGACCGAGGTGACCGAGGAGATTCGGGCAGCATGGGACCTGCCGATTCGCCTCCTGCCGATGTCCGACGACCGGCGCACCACGATTGTCACCACAGCCGACCACGGCGACGTGTCGTTCCAGGACTACTTCGTCCGGCTCCGCCACGATGTCGCCACCACTGCCGTCCGCTTCGAAGGCACCGCAGCACTGACACAATCGGCTCGGTCGGCATTGATCGACGCCCACATCGTCGTGATCGCACCATCAAATCCACTCGTGTCGATCGCCCCCATCCGTTCGCTTGACGGCGTCGACGGCCTCCTTGCCGCACGACGCGATTCAGTCGTGGCTGTCTCGCCGATTGTCGGCGGCGAGGCACTCAAAGGACCGGCAGCACGCATGATGACCGAACTTGGTCAGGAAGCCTCGGTGGTCGGTGTCGCACGTCTCTACGCCTCGATTGCGGCTGCTCTCGTCATCGATCCTCTCGATGCTCACCTGGCAGATGCCATTGTGGCGGAGGGGATGAAATGCATCATTACCCCTTCGATTATGTCATCGCCGGAGATCGCCCGAGAGCTCGCCCTCACCACGTTGCAGGCAGTTTGCACCTGACCGATCCGTCGGTCAACTCCGTGAACGAAGCTGAACCACACCAGTGTCGAGATCGGTCCACGGCGACCATCCCAGGTGGATTCGGGCACGGACTGGTGCCACTGCGAAGCGCAGCAATTCATCGCGCCGCCCCGGCATGAGGTGCGGTGCGCCCAATGCATCACCGCTCATCTTCGACCACAGTTCTCGAATCGACGTCTGTACGCCGGTTCCGACGTTGATCAACAAGCCAGTGCTCCGTTCGCCAGCGCGCACCAGCGCATCGACCACATCGTCGATGTAGATGAAGTCACGCGTCTGGCGACCATCACCGGTCACTTTTGCTGCACTGCCTTCGTCGATGGCGTGCTGGAAAGCAGCCACGACCCCGCTGTCGTGCTTTTGACGAGCGCCGTATACCGAGGCGAGTGCGAGTGCACTGAACTCAACCATCTCCTGGTTGCGGTACGTCGACAACAAATCGAACACCGCCCGAGCAACGACGCCCCGTACGCCACGAGGAACCGGGTCGGTCTCTTTGACCGGCAGCGACCTGACGGATGGCAACCCGTACAGCGCTGTGGCCGGGAGTGCGACGACCACTTTTCCGACACCGAACTGACGCGCTGCGTCGAGCGAAGTGAGCGCAGACGCAAACCCGTTGGCCGTTGCATTGAGTGACCGTTGCGGCCGCGGAAACACGGCCAGGTGATACATGACGTCGGGACGTCTCATCCCGATGAGCGATGTGCCCTCGGCGGTCGTCGAATCGAGGTGGTGGATCTTAAGTTTGCCGCGAGCGGCTCGAGCCTCGGCAAGGTTGGCAAGGCCACCCGACGACAGGTCGTCGATGACATCAACACTGTGGCCCTCTGCCAACAGCCGGTCAACGAGATGTGAACCAATAAAGCCCGCTCCCCCGATGACGACGATACTCATGGCGTGACGATATGCCAGAGGCGTCAGGACGCAGCGGGATCGGGCAAGGCACCGTCGATCAAACGACTGCCAGCAGCAACCACGCCCTCGGCGCCGACCATCGAACCATTGACCTCGGCCGTGGCCTCGACAGCACCCATGACGAGCGATGCCGTGATCCGAGCACCCGCGCCGACGCGCGCACCGGAAAGCAACACGCTGTCGATGACTTCGGCATCATCGCCGACTTCAACGTCGCTGCCAATGATGCTGTTCGTGATGGTTGCCGAACTCGAGACCACTGCGGTCGGAGCAATCGCCTCACAACGGTCGAACACACGCCGATCGCTGAGTAGGTCGAGGTTGGCCGCTCGATACAGCTCGGGGCGCCCTGCATCGATCCAGTAATCCGTGGTTCCGAAGCCGTACAAACCACCACGTTCGACCAGCTTCGGAAACGTCGACCGTTCAATCGACACTCGCTCGCCAGCCGAGATGAGGTCGAGCACAGACGGCTCAAAAATGTAGGTGCCAGCATTGACGAGATTGCTTGGCTCAGCTCCGGGTTCAGGCTTTTCGACGAAGTCGACGATTCGGTCGATGCCTGCATCGGCGGTGCCTTCCAACGCCACCACCCCAAACGCGGATGGCTCGTCAACGCCGATCAGGTGCATCGTGGCTTCGGCCTTGCGGCTGCTGTGTGCTGCGATCAAGTCGGCAACCGACAGATCAGTCAGCACGTCACCATTGGCGACGACGAACGTGTCGTCGATGCCTGCAAATTCTGCTGCAAAGCGGATGGCTCCACCGGTGTCGAGCGGCTCGGGCTCGACGGCATATGTGAGGTTGACGTCGCCGCACTTCCCGTCGGGAAATGCTTCCATGAACGGCTCGGGCTTGAAGCCCAATGCCAGCACAACGTCGGTGACCCCACCCCGAGCAAGACGGTCAACCAGCCGCGCAATCATCGGGCGATGCCCGACTGACAGCATTGGTTTCGGAACGTGGTTCGTCAACGGCCGAAGCCGCGTACCAAATCCGCCGACAAGGACGATGGCGCGCATCACCCGTCTGATTCGCTCGGAGCCTCAGTGACTGGGGTCGACTCGTCTTCGACTGTGCGTCCGTCGACTTCGCCACCTTCGTTGGTCTGGTTGTCACCAGCCGTGATGGTTGGAATTTCTTCGCCAGGCACCGTGGTGCCACCGAAGAGCTGACCGTCAGGAAGCTGCTGGCCGCTATCGATTGCGCCGAGCGCCGGAAGGTCCTTCGCCCAGGGCGGCATCCCGACATCGGTGTTGTCGGGAACAAACGCCACCGAGAAAGCCTTGGCGTCGCGGTCGACACGAACGCTGCCGTACGCCGCAACGAAGGTGGTGCCGCTATCGGTGTCAGAGAAGTTGTCCCACACGACCATTTGGAGACTGCCGTCAACTTCTTCGCCATCGACAGTACAGGTAGTCTCGCCTGACTCAAAGACGCCGTCTTCGTACTTGTCGCCAAAGGACGCAGCGAGCTGAGCACGCTGGTTTTCAGGGAAGACCAGCTTCTTGTTCTCGAGTTCGACGTCGTACACGTCTAAGAACACCTGGAAGATAGCACGACGGCCAACAGCGGCACGCGAGTTGGCGTGCCAGTGAATGACACCGTCGTTGTGGCTGTGAACCCCCGTGCGAGCGAAGTCCGAGTTGATAAAGCTGCCGTTGGCATCACGCTCTTCGGCGTCTCCCTGCACCTGGAACCATTCGCCACAGATGTTGAATCCGTAAGCGACGTGCCAGTGGTCGCCCACCGACGGATCGGAGGCGTCTGCAGCGGGCCGACTTTCCCGTGCATAAACGACCAGTGCAAGGCCCAAGACGACGACAAATGCCACGATCATGGGGAACAATGTTCCGCCTTGAAAGCGAACTTTCTGCCCCTTGCCTTTCTGGGCAAGCCGAGCAGCTTTCTTGGTGGAGGACGAGGAGGAGGATGCCACGAAGATCTAAGGTTAGCGGTCGTTGGACCAGATCATGGTTCGCGCCCGGCCAGCTGTTCGATCAGACGGTGATACGCCACGCCAACGGCCTTCGGCGAAGCTTCGCGTTCAACCCAAGCTCGGCCTGCCGCCCCCATCGAGAGCCCCCGGTCAGTCCGTTCCAACACGGTGGCGATCGCTGCTATAAACGCCGCTGCATCGTCTGGCAGCGCTGCCACGCCGCCGCCAGACGACTCGAGAATTTTAGGAACAGCGGTCCCGGCATCAATTGCTGCAACGACGGGCCGTCCAGCCGCCATGATCGAATAGGTCTTCGACGGAACCGACACTCGGCCCAACCCAGCCTTGAGCGGGACGACATGAACGTCTCCAGTAGCCAACAGTTCGCAGAGTCGATCAGGCTTGATGTATCCCGCAAAACGAACATTCGGCAGCAACTCGGCCGCGGCTTCCAGGCTGCTGCGCGCCGCACCATCACCGTTGATCAGAAAGGTCACGGCTGGCAACTGCTGGGCGGCCGCAATCACGAGGTCGAGCGACTGCGAGAATCCGACGTTGCCGGCGTACAGCACGACGGGCTCATCGCCGATGCCGAGTTCTGCTCGATACGGCGTCAACCGATCGCCAGGTCGGATGACATCGGTGTCAACGAAGTTCGGGATCACGTGGACCTTCGAGGCTCGCGATGCTGGAAGCTTGGCGGCCACATTGTCGCCAAGATCGTCGGACAGCACCGTGATGGCCGCTGCTGACCGGTAGCTCATTCGCTCCAGCAGTCGGGCAACGCCGATCACCCAGCGGTTGGTGATAGCGCCCGTGTCGATCGCAGCGTCAGGAAAGACGTCCTGAATGTTGAACACGAGCCGCGAACGCCTGAGCATCGCAACCACTTTGCCCGTCAGCCCGAGTGTAAGTGGAGGCGACATGGCGATCACTGCGTCGGCCCGTCGAAACCATCCGCCGGCCCGGAGCCCGATCACTCCAGCGAGCAGCGAGTACGCCATAAAGCCGGCAGCCCGCCGCATGAGGTTCGACTTGTCATCGCCGGGAAACGGGTGGAGCCTGGTAATCGAGCCCCACGGCGTTGATTCTGTTCGTACCCACTTGCCAGTCCAGCCCTCTTCGATGGCGTGATTTCGATACCAGGGAAGCGCCGTGACCACGTGGACCTGGTGACCAAGATCGGCGAGCTCGTCGACGATGCGAGTCATCACCGTGCCCGTCGGGGCAGTATCCGGCGCAAAATGCGGACAGAGCACGACGATTGGCCGGCCTCGCCCCGACCGAGTCGCTGAAGGGGTCATGACAGTGCGAGGCGATACGCCTCGGCCAGCGCTGCGCCGGACTTCGCCGCAGTAAAGTCGGCGGCGCGTCGCCGCCCCGCTGCAATCAGCTCAGCTCGCTCTTCGGCCACAACGTCGAGAGCATCAGCCCAGGCTTTCGGATCGCGAGGGAGCACCAGCCCAGCGTTGCCGATCACCTCGGAAACAGCTGGCTGAGCAGCAGCGATGACTGGCGTATCGAGCGACATTGCTTCGATCACGGGAGCCCCGAAGCCTTCGTACTCACTCGGGAAAACCATCGCGTGCGCGAGCCGAAGTAGGCCGTCGCGGTGCGATGCTGGCACGCGCCCCGGCCTGATCACGCGACGATCCAGATGCAGCTCGGCAATCTTCGCGGTGACACGTCGGTCTGCCAGCCCCTTGCCACCGAGCAACACCAAGCGCAGATCAAGATCGTCCCAGTACTGCGCCATCACATCGAGCAGAAACTCATGCCCTTTGTGAGGATGCGTAATGGCCGGGAACACGATCACGCGGCCGCTGCCCAGCCCGTAGTGGCGGCGCAACTCGAACTCGGACGGAGCACCGACACCGATATCGGCTTCGACACCGTGCGGTACGACGACTACACGGTCGGGCGCAACATCGAATTCTTCAATCACGGTCCGCCGCACCCAATCGGTCGGGGTGGCAATGACGCGCGCCCGCCGCACCGATCGAGGGATCGTTCGCTGGAGATATTGCAACTTCAACTTGCTGTGGTACTCGGGGTGCGTGAGGTACTGCAGATCGTGGATCGTCAAGACGATGGGCCGAGTGCCGACCGCCGGCGTCGTGCCACCGCCGTGGTGGACCAGCTCGGCTCGCCGTGTACGCCGGCGAAGCCAGGTGTGCTCAGCAGCAACTCGCAGGCGGCGGTCGACGCCGGTCAGGTTGGCCACCTCGATCGGATACAGGTCGGCGAGCGCTGGATGCGCTTCAATGAACGACTTGACGACGTACAGCGTCGGAACGAAGCCGCAGGCCTGTCCGGCCAGGCCGAGCAGCTGGCGGACCAGGTACTCCTCAGATCCACCGACGTCGCCGGGCACGCACCACAGCAGGTTGACCGCCACCGGCGCAGCCCCGATTCCAGGCGTCGGAGGGTCGGCCACATCAGCGCCGTCAGGTTGTCCGTGTTGCTGCATCATGAATCCGCCGTTCCGCCACCGGCAGGAACGAGCTCACGATAGACCGCAAGCGTCTGTTCCGCGGCGGCCTTCCAGTCAGCATCAGCACCAACCAGAACCAGCCGCAACTTGGCCTCGTCGAGCCCGACTCGCGCGCATTGGTCAAACGTCGCCTCGCTCGAACAGAGCACTCGGTCGGCACGTTCACGGATCACGTCGAGGCTGCGACGCGTCATCCGTTCAACGTGCTTAGGCAAGCTGCCGGGCTCGTCGAGAAAGCGGATCTCGTTGATCGTGACGACGAGCGGCACCAACGTTGCGCAGGGCACGAAACCGGTTGCATGAGCAACATCAACCCTGCCGGTCACCGACTCGACCTTGGGCCAGTTGAGCCGCGTCCACCCGTCGTAGAGCCAACGCCGCCCGAGCGGCAGCATCGCGAGAGACCCAACCGGGCGGTATGCGGTTGGCGGTAGCTCGGCATGCTTGGCGGCCAGTTGCAAGATGGTGACATCGGCAGGCCGTTCACTCAGGGCAGCAGCGATCCGGAGCGCTGCAGTAGCTGCTTCCCCGGGGATCGGATCCCAACACTGCTCGAGCGCGTATGCCACTCGAATTGGTGCGTCGTCCACGTCGTCAGTATCTCATGTCAGGTTCGGCAACCGGCGACCCTCGACCAGTATCGTCGAGCCGATGTCATCTCTCGTCGATCGCAAGGTGCTCGTAACCGGCGGTGCAGGTTTCCTCGGCCGCCGGGTTGTCGCACTCCTCGAGGCGGCCGGAGCCTCGGTGTCCGCACCGCGCAGCTCCGAGTTCGACCTGACCGTGCCTGGCGCTGCTGATCAAATGCTCACCGAATATCAGCCGACCGAAATCGTCCACCTCGCCGCTCAGGTCGGCGGTATCGGCTACAACCTCGCTCAACCGGCACCGCTCTACCTCGCGAACCTCCTTATGGGCACGTACATCATCGAAGCGGCGCGCCACGCGGCTTCGGTGACCAAAACGGTGCTGGTTGGCACCGTGTGTTCGTATCCCAAGATCACGCCGGTTCCGTTTGCCGAAGACCAGCTGTGGAACGGATACCCGGAAGAAAGCAACGCTCCGTACGGGATTGCCAAGAAGGCCCATCTCATCCACGCCCAGGTCAATGCACAGCAATACGGCCAGCGCCTGGCGTACTTGATCCCAACCAATCTCTATGGCCCTGGCGACAAGTTCCACCCTTCCGTGTCCCACGTCATTCCGGCGTTGATCAAAAAGTGCGTCGAGGCCAGCGAAAACGGTGCCGATCACGTTGATGTCTGGGGAACCGGCTCGGCCTCGCGCGAGTACCTCTACGTCGATGACGCCGCACAGGCAATTGTCAGCGCCGCGGAGGCAGAAGACCAAGCGGGTGTGGTCGAACCGATCAACCTCGGGGCCGATCGCGAGGTCACGATCAAAGAAACCGTGGAAACAATCGCTGGGCTCGTCGGCTTCACCGGTGAGCTGCGTTGGGACCCGAGCAAGCCCGATGGCCAGCCGCGCCGCGGCGTCGACGGATCACGGGCGAACCGGGTGCTCAACTGGAAACCCACGATGGACTTCGACGAGGGCCTCCGCACCACAATCGACTGGTACCTCGCCAATCGGGCCGAAGCCGAACGGGACCCCCACGCCTGAATTCGGCGAGCCAGTCACTCAGCGTTCGGCTGAGACAACTCCCGCCGCCACCGCAGCTTCGCGATAGGCCACGGCGAGGCTGCTAGTTGACTCGTGCGCATTCAGGCCGCTCGGGTTTGGAACGACCCATAGACGTGCACCTTCGAAATCGTCGAGCTGCTCGCCCATCACTGCCTTCGGCTGCCGGAACGCGATCCGGTACGCGGTGATTCCGGCGACTGCAACCACTGCTGGCCGCATGGCGCCCACCAGCGCACGGAGCTCCTCGCCACCCTCACGCAGCTCGATCGCGGTGAGTTCAGAGGCCTTGGCCGTTGCCCGGTGCGCAATGTTCGAGATACCAAGACCACGGGAAAGGAAGTACCGCCGGTCGTCGTCACTCATCCCGGCACCACGATCGATCGGACGCTCGATGATTCCTGCCTCGAACAATGCCGGGTAATACCGGTTGCCTGGATAAGCGAAATGAGTCTGTGTCGCCGCTGTCCAGAGCCCTGGGTTGATGCCGACAAACAGCAGCCGCGTGTCGGCTCCAACCAAGTCGGGAACGGTGGCGCCG
>JBLIMF010000114.1:0-8430 GCA_047638615.1 Gammaproteobacteria bacterium | reverse complement strand
TTCATACCGAGGTACGTGAGCGCGGCTCGCGCCTGTCAGCAGGGGAGCGGCAGTTGGTGTCACTCGCCCGTGCGGCCCTCGTTGACCCTGCCGTCCTCGTGTTGGACGAGGCAACAAGCAATCTCGATCCGGGAACCGAAGTGATTGTCGAACATGCACTCGAATCGCTCATGGGCAGTCGTACCACAATCGTGGTGGCCCATCGTCTGAGCACGATTCGGCGTGCCGACCGCGTTGCTGTCATTGACGCCGGCAAGCTCGCCGAGCTCGGTACCCATGACGAACTGCTCGCCCTCGACGGCCGCTACGCCAAACTCGCCAACGCCTGGGCGTCGAGCCAACCCAATTAGCGATCCCCCAGCTCGCTCTGGGGGATCTCCCCAATATTGCTGAACGGGTGTTTCTGGGCCTCCGGGTACCCCGATTGCCCTGGCCGGTCAGCACCGCAGCGCTCGCCGTCGCTGCCAAACCAGACCGCTTTCGAGCTGTCGACGCCTACCGAGCGATTGCTGTGGTCGAAGAATTTGCGTCGGTGATGTCGCTCGACGCTCACTGGGCCTGGGGTTGAGCCTCGGGCGGTGCCGATGGTGTTCGTGACGGCGCTACTCCTCATGCCGATTGTCGCTCGAAAGTCAAAAGTCGAACAGCGTGCGTTGCTGGCCCCATCGACATCGTGGGTTGGTCCACCAGCTTCGGTCTCCGCGTTCAAAACACTCGTTCCGCCGATGCGATTGCAACTCGGGACAATTCCGAGCGGAAACCGCTGCGCATCGCCCCGAGACTCGCCGTGCCTGGCGGAGGTCGGCGGCGCTCGGTCAGAGAATCTGCGAGAGAAAGAGCTTGGTGCGCTCTTCCTGGGGGTTGTCGAAGAAGTGTTCGGGCGTGCCGACTTCGACGATCTGCCCGTCGGCCATGAACACGACGCGGTCGGCAACTTCACGAGCGAAACCCATCTCGTGGGTGACGCAGATCATCGTCATGCCCTCGTTTGCCAGAGATTTCATCGTGTCGAGCACTTCTTTGATCATCTCGGGGTCGAGCGCCGAGGTCGGCTCGTCGAACAGGATGACCTTCGGGTTCATTGCCAGGGACCGAGCGATTGCGACGCGCTGCTGCTGACCACCCGACAATTGCCCCGGGAACTTGCGAGCCTGCTCGGGGATCTTGACTCGTTCGAGCAATTCCATTGCCGTCTTCTCAGCTTCGCCCTTGGGGATGTTGCGGACCTGGCGGGGTGCGAGGGTGATGTTGTCGAGCACGGTGAGATGAGGGAACAGGTTGAAGCTCTGGAAGACCATGCCCGTCTCGCGGCGGATTTCTTGGATATTGCGGACGTCGTTCGAAAGCGTGATGCCATCGACGATGATCTCGCCGCGGTCGTGCTTCTCGAGCCGGTTGATGCAACGGATCATTGTGCTCTTGCCCGATCCGGATGGTCCGATGACGACGACCACTTCCTTTTCGCCGACATTCATGTTGATGTTCGTGAGTGCCTGGAAGCTGCCGAACAGTTTGTCGACGTTCTTCATCTCAATGATCGCCCGGCCAGAGCCCACGATCTGGGTGGCATCGGCGTTAACGGTGCCAGTTGGAGTGTTGCTCATCGCTGTGCCGGATTCCTTTTGAGAGTTGATTTCATCGGACGCCCACCCCGAGCTGTTTCTCGAGGCGGCGGCTTTCCTTGGACATGGTGTAGGCAAACGACCAGTAGCCGACCGCGACGAATGCGTAGGTCACGAGTTGCAGGCCCTTGCCGAGGAACTCTGGCTGGGAGTTTGAGATGGCCACATATTGGAAGAACTCGGCAACGCCGATCGTTGCGATGAGCGACGTGTCCTTGAACAGGGAAATGAACTGCCCGACCATTGCCGGGATGACAGCACGCAGCGCCTGCGGCATCACGATCAGTCGCTGGATTTTCGCCGCAGACATTCCGGACGCTTGGGCAGCCTCAGTCTGGCCCTTAGGTACCGCTTGGAGGCCACCGCGAATGATTTCGGCGATGTAGGCCGCACTGAACAGGGCGATCACGATCATTGCTCGTGTGAGTGTTTCGGGTGTCTCCACTGACGGCGGGAACAGCAACGGCAAGATGAAGCTAGAAAAGAGGAGCAACGAGATGAGCGGCACGCCGCGGACAAACTCGATGAAGATGACGCAGAACCCCTTGATCACCGGAAGTTCGGATCGGCGACCAATGGCGAGCAGGATCCCAATCGGCATGCCCGAAGCGATACCAACCACCGTGGCGAACAGGGTGAGGTGAAGGCCGCCCCAGTCTTCCCAGCCGAAGCCTTCGAATCCGATCGAGCTGACAATGAGCAACGTGGCGGCGCCGATGACGATCGGGCCAGCGGTGCGGATTGCCGTCGACTTGGGGTCGGAACCTTCGAACAACCTTGAGAACTCGCCTGCTGCGATCGTCAACGCAATGACCGCTGCGGTCAGTGCGACGAGGCCACCAGTTCCGGCGAGGATCGCCAGCGATACGAGGGTGCCGACGGCCATCGCTGGGACGGCTCGCGAGCGGATTGGCTTGGGCAGGGCCCAGCCAGCAAAGCGTCCTACAACGATGGCGCAGACCGCGGCAATAACGCCGAGCACGGGGGGCAACGTCTTCGCAAAAGACACGACCAGGGCAACGAATGCAAGGACTGGCCAGAAGCGGTTGAGGAGGTTGAGGAGTGACGAGCGCTCGGCGTCGAGGCCCTTTTCGGCGGCGTTGTCGTGCGAGTTGTGCGCCATGGCGGAGGTGCCGATGCTGAACGTGGCAATCAGGATGAAGGCTGACGTCCACAAGCGCCAAAGCTCATCGCTCGGAAACTGTCCGACCATGAAGTTGCGCAGGTTGACGCGGATGATCTCCCACTCTTCGCCAGCAATCCACCCGAAGCTTCGGACAAACAGGAAGACAACAACAATACCGAGCACGACCGTGATGATCGAGTTCATAATGTTGTTGAACAGATTGTCTTTGACCCACTTGGCGGGGGTGGTGTCTGAGTGCAACGGGGCGAGTTTCGCCGATTCTTTGGCCGCGGCTGTGTCAGTCATGTCAGCGCCCCACAATCTGCAGTCGTCGGTTGATGAGGTTGCCGATGGCCGACAACACCAGGGAGAACACGAGGTACACGACCATCAAAATGAGGAGCAACTGCGGCGCCGGACGGGACTGACCAAACAGGTTCTGAATCACGCCGGTGATCTCGGCAAACCCGACGGCGAAAGCCAGCGACGAGTTCTTCGTGAAGTTGAGGAACTGGTTGATCAGCGGCGGGAACGCAACCCGGAAAGCCTGCGGGAGAATCACGAATCGGTACCGCTGGAAGCTGTTGAGGGCCAGCGCATTGCCGGCCTCAACCTGACCCTTAGCAACGGAGAGAATACTGCCGCGGACGATTTCAGCGATGTGCGACGCGGTGTACAACACGAGGCCGACCATCACTGCCGCATAGGGCATGATCATCGTGATGCCGCCGACGTAGACCCGGTCGATGATTTCAGGGGTCGTGATATCGAATGGACCACCGAGGGCAATGAAGCCGACGACCGAAATGGCGATGAAGGTGCCGAGCCCGTAGAGCACCCGATGGTGCGGGGTGCCGGCGCGATCAAACAAACGGCTGCGCCCGACCCACACGGCCGCCGCGGCAAGCAGCGCGAGGGCCACGATGATCTGGAAGATGCCGAAATTGGTGCCGCCGACGATTGATGGGAACCCGAATCGAAGGTTGTTGAAGATAAACGTTTCGCCAAACGGGAGCCACGAAATGCGTACCGGGGGGAAGGCGTTGAGGAAGATGGTCCACGTGAGAACGATGACCAACAGGACAGGAATGTTTCGAAAGAACTCGACGTAGACAGTGGCGATTTTCGACAGTAGCCAGTTGGCTGACAGCCGAGCGATGCCGATCAGCGTGCCAAAGATGACGGCGAGCGGGATGCCGATGATGATGATGAGGAACGTGTTCTTGACGCCCTGGATCAGTGCTTCGCGAATGGCGGCGTTCGAGTTCAGCGGGTTGTCCGCAATGGAGATGCCGCTCGGTTGATCAAGGAAGCCGAAGTCGAGTTCGAGGCCGATGTTGGAAGTTCGTGCCCGGAAGTTGGCCCACAAATAGTCGGCAGCAGACCAGATGAGGCCGAGTGCAGCAACTTGGGCTGCGACAACGAGGACCCGACTGTCCCGCCACGGCGGGGGTTCGTCGGCATTGCTGCGAGACGAACGGCGCATTTTCCAATACGCAAGGTACAGCGCGGCAAGGATGCCGAGAATGATGGCGAGGCGAAGAAGGCGTTCAAGCATTGGAATGAAACCCGTCGGGGTGGTCGCACGATTGCGACCACCCCGACGATCAGTTCAGGGTGTGACTGTTCCGATCAGCGGAACGGCGGCACGTACATGAGGCCACCGTCCGTCCACAGAGCGTTCGGGCCACGGCTGAGGCTCAACGGCGCAAGGTTGCGCTCGAAGATCTCGCCGTAGTTGCCAACCTGGCTGATGACGTTGCTCG
Source organism: Gammaproteobacteria bacterium (assembly GCA_047638615.1). Lineage (GTDB taxonomy): Bacteria > Actinomycetota > Acidimicrobiia > Acidimicrobiales > Ilumatobacteraceae > Ilumatobacter_A. The sequence continues at coordinate 3,916 of JBLIMF010000114.1, read as the reverse complement.
CAAAGTCGGTGGGCAAGCCCAGTCCGACTTCGGCGATGACTTCGTTGCCGTCGCCATCGTCGATCGGCAGACCGAGGAATCGGCGGATGCCGGAGTCTTCGCTGTCAGCGAACGAACCAATGTTCTCAGACGTGATGCCGAATTCTTCTGCCTGGATCGTCGCCATGACGGCCCAGTTCACTGCCTGTGCCCATTCCGTGTCGCCATCAGCAACCACGGGGCCAAGCGGCTCCTTGGAGATGATGTCGGGAAGGATGGAAGTCTCGACGTCGAGGTTGGCGGCGAATGCTGCCAGCTGCGACGCGTCCGAGGTCCACACTTCGCACTGCTCGGCTACGAAGGCCGGCTGCAGTTCGTCGTTGGATTCGAACTCGAGAGCGGTGAACGGGATGCCACGATCGCCGAGCACGGCGTTCATGTTGAGCAGTGTCGTTGTGCCGGTGAGCACGCAGATGGTGGTGTTCGATGCGTCGGCAATGCTTGCAATGCCACTGTCGGCACGAACCATGAAGCCCTGGCCGTCGAAGAACGTGGTCTGCAAGAAGTTGGCCTGCTCAGCGCCGTCACGAGACGCCGTCCAGGTCGTATTGCGGATCAGCACGTCGATCTCGCCGGACTGCAGCGTTGGGAAACGCTGCGCAGCGACCAGCGGGGTCACATTGACGGCTTCAGAGTCGCCGAGTACGGCTGCTGCGATGACCTTGCAGAAGTCAATGTCGAACCCGCTGAACGAGCCTTCGGCATCGATGATGCCAAAGCCCGGAAGCGTGTCGTTGCCGCCACACTCGAGCATGCCCGCTTCTTGGACTGCGGCCAGTCGGCCACCTGCACTCTGTGTTACTTCGACATCGTCGGCTTCGTTGCCAGCATCGGCTGTGGTTTCTTCGGTCGCAACACTGTCGCCAGTGTCGCTTTCGGCTTCGCCGTCGCTGCTCGATGAGCAAGCGGTGGCTACGAGGCCAAGTGCCATGACGACACCTGCGGTGCGCTTGAGCGCATTCCCCCTACGAATCATGTGATCTCCTCCTATTTTGTCGGCTTCGTAGCCGACGTTGTTGGTGCATGTCGACCATTTACGTGACCAAGGTCACGTAAGTAGCCAGTGATGGACATTAACACCGATTCTGTGAACCTCAGCACGAAGCTCGATGAATGCAACGTTGCTTTGGCGTTGCAGGCAGAATGACGGGTATGAACGATGCCAGCGCAACTGTCGCCAACGTCAATGTTTCGGTCGCCAAGTCGGCACCGAAGTCAGCAACCGCGGTGGCGTATGCCGTTGCGACGAAGGGCGCTGTAGCCCGCCAACTCGGCCTCAACCGGGCTGCGCTCGAAGCAAACAAATTCGAGGGGAAGGCCGGGCAGTCGCTTGCCGTGCCGAGCGCTGAAGGAGTTGTCTACGCGATTGGAGTCGGTAATCCGAAATCGATCGACATCACCGCAGTTCGCCGTGCCGCAGCGGACTTCGCCCGGGCAACTGCACAGCATGCCGAGATCGCGATCAACCTGGCCGACCTCGGCCACCTCGATGCGGAAGAGGTCGGTCAGGCCGTCGCGGAGGGCGTGCTGCTCGGCTCGTACCGCTACGTCGGCCTGAAGGGCGACGAGTCGATCGGTTCGAAGCTCGTGTCGGTGACCGTCATCGCTGGCGACAAGCGAGCCAAGGACGTCCAGCAGGGCGTCGAACGCGGGGTGACCGTCGCCGTCGCAGCGGCGTTTGCCCGTGAGTTGGCCAACACGCCGCCGACGTACCTCAACGCCAAAGACATCGCGGCCAAGGCCGTTGCCCTCGCAGATGACACCAGCCTCGAAGTCGAAGTGTTCAACAAAGACCAACTGCTGGCAATGGGCTGCGGCGGCATGATCGGTGTGAACGCCGGTTCGACCGAGCCGCCGCGTATGGTCAAGCTGACGTACTCGCCCAAGAACATCCCCGAGAACACCAAGGTGGCGCACCTGGCAATGGTCGGCAAGGGTGTCATGTACGACTCGGGCGGGATCAGCTTGAAGCCAAGCAACCCGAGCCACGTCGCCATGAAGATGGACATGTCCGGCGCGGCCGCTGTCCTTTCGGCGATGTCTGCCCTGACGGCAATGAAGTGCAAGAACAAGGTGACGGCCTGGTTGATGTGTACCGACAACATGCCCTCTGGGAGCGCCCTCAAACTCGGTGACGTCCTCACCATGCGGAACGGCAAGACTGTCGAAATTCACAACACCGACGCTGAAGGCCGTCTCGTGCTCGCCGACGGCCTGTCGCTCGCCGCCGAAGAAGCGCCTGACGGCATCATCGATATCGCTACCCTCACCGGTTCGGCACTCGCGGCGCTCGGCACAGAGATCGCCTGCGTTCTCGGCACGAACCAGCCGTTTGTTGAGCAGGTCAAGTCCTGCGCCGAAACGGTCGACGAAGCGGTGTGGCAGCTCCCGATGGCCACCGCCGAATACCGCAAGCTCCTTGATTCAGTTGTCGCCGACATGCGCAACATTGGCGGTCCGTACGCTGGCACCATTACTGCATCGATCTTCCTCACCGAGTTCACGGGCGACGTTCCGTATGCCCACCTCGACATCGCTGGCCCGATGGAGAAGCAGAGCGACGGCGGCCTGTACGCCAAGGGCGCTAGCGGTTTCGGTACCCGACTGCTCATCGACCTGGCCTGCAACTTCGTCGCCCCCGAATAGGACGACTCGGTGCCTGGCCCCAACTCGTCCATGACGCGGCCCAACATTCTCTTCATCATGAGCGACGATCACGCCGCGCATGCGATCTCGGCGTACAGCTCCGTTATGAATCGTGTACAGATCAACGACACGCCGAACCTCGACCGCATCGCCGAGGGCGGGATGCGACTCGACGCGTGCTTCTGTACGAACTCGATTTGCACACCGAGCAGGGCAGCTATTCTGGCCGGCACCTACAACCACGTGAACGGTGTGACGACGCTCGACACGCACATGGACAACACGCTCGACACATTCCCGAAGCGCCTCCAGGATGCGGGTTACCAAACAGCGATGTTCGGCAAGTGGCACCTCGGCCACGGACCCGAGCACGACCCGACTGGCTTCGATCACTGGCGCGTCCTGCCAGGCCAGGGTCATTACCACAACCCGGTGATGCTCGAACCGAGGCCCGACGGCCGCGGTCACGAGATTGTCGAGCGCGGTGGTTATGTCACGGACTTGATCACCGACGACTCCCTGCGCTGGCTCGACGAGCGCGATCCAGATCGGCCATTCATGCTGATGTGTCATCACAAAGCGCCGCACCGTACGTGGGAGCCGAGCGCCGAGCACTTCACGATGTACGACGACATCGACATTGCCGAGCCCGCCACATTGTGGGACGACCACGTCGGTCGCGCCGATGTGGTCAAGGCCTTGGAGATGCGAATCATGGACCTCGACCCGATCGTCGACCTCAAGGCGCCGGTCCCGCCAGGGCTCAGCGAGCGCGAGGAAATCAGCTGGCGATACCAGCGATACATCAAGGACTACCTGCGCACGATTGCATCGATCGACGACAACGTCGGACGAATGCTCGACTGGCTTGACGACAACGACCTGACCGACAACACCCTCGTCGTGTACACATCCGACCAGGGTTTTTTCCTCGGCGATCACGGGTGGTTCGACAAGCGGATGATGTACGAGGAGTCGCTCAACATGGCGTTCCTTGCTCGGCTCCCTGGCACGATCCCGGCCAGCTCGACCAGCGACGCCATGGCCGTGAACGTCGACTTCGCGCCAACCTTCCTCGACATCGCTGGGATCGAGATACCCGCGGGGATGCAGGGTCGCAGCCTCGTGCCAATCCTGCTGGGCGAGGTGCCTGACGACTGGCCTGAGTCGATGTACTACCGGTATTGGATGCATCGCGACGGTGCCCACAACGTGCCGGCGCACTACGGGG
>JBLIMF010000113.1:0-8529 GCA_047638615.1 Gammaproteobacteria bacterium | reverse complement strand
CCACGACACCGTACGAAGTTGCGCTCACCTTGCAGAACTGGTTTCGCAGCGAGTTCGAATACAGCCTTGAAGTCCAAGCCGGCCACAGCAACAACGCGATCGAAGGATTCCTTCGTGATCGGGTCGGTTATTGTGAACAATTCGCCGGTTCGTATGCCGCCATGCTGCGGACGCTCGGAATCCCCGCTCGAGTAGCGGTTGGTTTCACCCCGGGCACCTTCGATGGTGACGTCTATTCAGTGTTGGGCAAGAACGCCCACGCCTGGCCCGAAGTCTGGTTTGACGGGCTCGGCTGGGTTCCCTTTGAGCCAACTCCCGGTCGCGGGTCGCCGGGTGGGCAGAACTACACCAACGTTGCACCACAGCAGGACTCAACTGGCATCGACCCAAACGCTGCCGAGGCAGACGCTGCACCCTCGGCAGACAACGACCGGGTGATCGCCCCGCAGACAACCAGTGCTCCACTCGGCGACCCGACGATCCCTGCGGGCGTCGATCAGACTCTGGCCCCCGAAAAAATTGATGGCCCATCTGCTGATCCGACTTCGACTGTGGGCGAAGAACCTGCATCGATGCCATGGCGATCACTCATCGTTGTTGCACTCCTCGGGTTCTTCCTCGCCCTTCCTGCACTGATTCGCCGCTGGCGTCGACGGACGCAGCCTGCCGACACCGCCGGGGCCGTGGCTGTGCTGTGGCGCCAGTCGGTTGCCGATGTCAGTGAAGTTGGCCTGCGCCCAAAGGAATCGCTCACACCCGCCGAACTGGCTGCTGCTGCTGCTGACGCATTCCCCGTTGTGGCTCGCCCGTTCACATCACTCGCCGCAACGATGACCGAGGTGACCTACGCCCCCGATACTGGCGGCAATTTGGGTGGGACCGGCACACAGCGTCTGGCCGAGTGCCGCCAATGGAGCCGTCAGATCAATCGAGCAGTCAACGATTCGATTTCGCCGATTGCGAAGTTCCGTCGGTATTTCACCCGGCTGAGTTGATCGAGCGAGGAATGATGCGACAACCGGTTCGAAACCGGACTGGCCTCAGGTGTCGTCGACGTCGTGGCGTTCGGGGCGGCGAACGTTGCCGTTGAGCCATGCCGAAATCGGAAGCTGACCGAGCCGGTCCCGACCGAGGACACGCAGCTCAGATTCGAGCATCGTTGCCATCACGAGCACAAGGACGAATCCGACGAACGCAACGACGAAGTTGACTGCGAGACCACCGATGGTCAGCACCAGCCCAACCGCAAGACCGAGCCCTATGAGCGCGGACCTTCGTCGTGATAGTCGGTACCCCTTTTGCGCAAACGTGGGGTCTTGTTCGAGTTCTTCTTCGATTTGACGAAGAATGCGCTGTTCATTATCGGAGAGCGGCACGAGACGATTATCGCACGTGAAGCCGCAAAGCTCAACGCGGCGACGAAATGGACTGCGGAATATTTCCACAACCCCGGCGCTGAAAGGCTCGGAGACTGCAGCATTGGGCAGTCACCATTTCCCTCTGCATCGGGCGCTGAACCATCGAGACCATCATTGGCCAGCCGGAGATTGTCTCGATGGTCAAGTTGGTTGACACGTGCCGGAATTTCGGCCGGTAAGCGGCGCTCCACCCACACAGGGCGGTACGGCCACTTACGTTCTCCCCTTGCCGGTTTCGGTGGCGGAGCCATCACCACCCCGACGGCACGCAACGAATACGAACGGGTCGCCACCAAGGCCACCAAGGCCACCGTTCGCGACATGACCATCAGGGCCAGCGAAGCCACCAGCGGTCACGCCAGCTGCGCGCCGACTCCCACAATCCATCCACGAGCCACGAGCCACGAGCCACGAGCCACGACCACGACCACGACCACGACCACGACCACGGTCGCGTCGACTGGCCTGCTCCGGCAATGACACACCATCGACAGCAACGCCTCCACTCGGACAACTGCTGGAGACCGGAACCGAGACATGTATTCCGTTCTACATTGCGCTCACGGCCCTTGGCCCCGACACCCTGAACATCCGGAGACCCGCGGATGACCTCGACACGATGAACTGATTCCTCAGCACCGAAGACCAGCAAATTGTCGCCCAGAGCGATCACTGAGGACCGGTACAGGCAAGCGGGCCTAGCGGTCCGGTCCCCATTGCTGTCCGCCACGCTTCACGTTTCGAACCTTGCCACCCTTCACAGAGCTGGCAGGGCCGATCGAATCAGCTCCGAAGCGATCTCGGATCACATCTAACGCAGCATCGGTCGCACCATGCACCGGTGCGCCATCGGCGGCCTCGTCGAGCGTGAGCTGATGGAACACAGGGCCGAGATTCGACCCCGACACTCCGACAAGCCGGATCCCCGGCGACGGGTCAAGCGTGTCCATGATCGGCCCCAACATCGCAATGATTACCTCGGCACTGTCGACCGCCTCGGACCCGGTGGTCGATCTCGTGATCGTCGTGAACCCATCGTCAAACCGGACCTTGAGCGTCAAGGTGCGAGCGCCGACACCTGACTTGCGTAACCGGCTGGCAACCGCATCCGCAAGGCGCACAAGATGTGTTCGCATCTCCGAAGCCAAGTGCGTATTCGATGCGAACGTTTCTTCGTGCCCAATCGACTTCGCATCACGATCGGGTTCAACAAGGCGGTCGTCCGCACCGACAGCCAGCGCGAGAAGGTGCTTGGCCTGGTTCTTGCCGAGCGCAGCACCAAGTGCACGCTGGTCGACCTGGTGGAGATCCGACACGAGTGTGACTCCGAGACGGTGCAGCTTGTCGAGGGTCGCTGGCCCGACACCCCAGAGCCGTTGCACTTTAAGCGGATCGAGAAATGCCTGTTCGGTGCCAGGCTCGACGACTTTGACGCCAAGACCAGGATCGATTCGGTCAGGGCGGGCGATCGGCTTGGCCTCGACGGAGGCAAGTTTGGCAAGAAATTTGTTGGACGCCACACCAATGCAGCACCCCAGACCGAGTTCATTGCGGACTGCCAGCCGAATCAGGTCACCGATCTCAGCACCGGTTCCGAAGAGTCGACGTGAGCCGGTGACGTCGAGGAATGCTTCGTCGAGCGAGAGAGGCTCGACGAGCGGTGTGAACCGGTCGAAGATCTCACGGACCTCGGCACTCACCTTGGCGTACAACTCGTGGTCGCCCGGCAAAAAAACCGCATGCGGGCAGCGCCGTTTGGCGACTGACGACGGCAGCGCCGAGTGCACACCGAACCGGCGGGCCTCGTACGACGCAGCAGCGACGACACCCCGATTCCCGGTCCCACCGACCACGACCGGCTGGCCCACCAACTCCGGATGCCGACGCAGCTCGACCGACACAAAGAAGGCATCCATGTCAGCATGCAAAATCGTGCGGCCCCGGGCGATCATCGGATTCATTCTCGCCTCATTCGACACGATCAGCACGACAGACAACCGTTCATCTCGGACATCAAGCGTTGTCTCACCATCAGTAGCCTGGATCACAATGAACGAACAACCTGGGCCCCTGTCGGCGCTTCCCACTGTCGGAGTGCGTGTCAGCGCATTCGTCGCGATCTGTCTCAGCGGCTTGGCCGGCGGCCTGATCGGATACTCATTGATCAGTTTGCAGTGTGAGGGAAACTGCGGCCTGCCGCTCGGCCTCGGCATTCTGATTGGTGCTGCCGTGGCAGCAGGTGGCATGGCCGTCGTGGCCGTGCTCGTCATGCGAGCTCTCGGCGAATGGCGCGAGGTCGAAGGACGCACAGATGCTGGGCACGCACCGAAGTGACATGACCAATTCTGCAGCAGACCTCCGCTTTCTCGCCGAGCAACTCGCCCGAACCGCTGGGTCCATGGCTCTTGCGGGCCGTCGCAGCCTCCCAGTCGGCCAACCACCGGCGCACGACACAAAGTCCAGTCAGACCGATCCCGTCACTGAATTCGATCGAGCCGCCGAGGAGTACATCGTCGGAGAGTTGCGTCGACTTCGGCCAGACGATGCGATCGTCGGTGAAGAAGGTGCCAACGATTCAGGCACATCAGGCATCGAATGGCACATCGATCCAATCGACGGCACCGCCAACTTCCTGTATGACCTTCCTGCTTGGTGCACCTCGGTGGCAGCGGTCGACGTCGAAGGTTCACTGGCAGGCGCCGTGTATGTGCCGGTCACCGACGAGATGTTTTCTGCGAGTCGAAAAGGCGGGGCCACACGCAATGGCCTCCAGATCAAGGCGAGTGCAGCAACTGACATCGCCGTGTCGATGGTCGGCACAGGGTTCAGCTACCTCCCTTACAGACGGTTGCCACAAGCCCGCCGTATCAGCAAGCTCCTCCCCCAGGTCCGAGACATTCGCCGATACGGCTCCGCTGCAATCGACCTCGCCTACGTCGCGTGTGGTCGGCTCGATGCCTACTTCGAGGAACACCTCAATTCGTGGGACATGGCAGCCGGTCTCCTGATCGCCACCGAAGCCGGTGCGATCACATCAGACCTCGACGGGGGAACGGCTGACGAGCACGGAGCGCTTGCCGCTGCGCCTGGTATCCACCAGTCACTTCTGGACGCTATTCGAGGCGCTTCGAGCTAATCGCCGACGCGCTTCCCGCTGATTTTTTGTATCTGTCTTCCAGCATGCTCGTTCTGCAGGCATGACTTAGGCCATTATGGAGGTGTGGGAACACGAATCTTGGCCGTCGAAGACGACGAACGCATCCGATCGGCCGTCAAACTCGCGCTCGAAGACGAGGGCTGGACCGTTGACGAAGCCGAAAGCGGTGAAGAGGCGATCGAAAAGTTCAATCGATCGAAACCTGACGTTGTCCTCATCGACATCATGCTTCCAGGCATCGATGGATTCGAATTGTGCCGAACCCTGCGGCGCACTAGCGACGTTCCGGTCGTCATGGTAACGGCGCGCAATGATACGCATGATGTGGTCGCTGGCCTCGAAGCCGGTGCCGACGACTACCTCACGAAACCCTTCGCTCCGAAGGAACTGTCGGCGCGAATCCGGGCGCTGCTTCGTCGCGTCCGCCCGAGTGCCCCAGGACATGCCCGACTCGTGTTCGGCGACTTGGAACTCATCCCCGACGAGGGGAAAGTTCTTCGAGGCGGCGATGAGGTCCACCTCACTAAAACCGAGTTTCGCCTGCTCTGCGAGCTCGCTGAGAGCCCCGGCAAAGTACTCAGCCGCGAAGCACTCCTCGACAAGGTATGGGGCTACGACTACTTCGGTGATGGTCGCTTGGTCGACGTGCACATCCGGCGACTCCGCACCAAGATCGAGGCCGACCCGGCAAACCCACGCCACGTCGTCACCGTGCGCGGGCTCGGCTACCGGCTTCAAACGTGATCGAAGGCGGCTGGTTCCGTCGCCTGCTTCATCGGTCCCGACCTGCCGCGCTCGGCCTGCGCCGACGCATTTTGCTCACGATCACCCTCGGCGCGATTGCGCTGTCGATGTTTTTGGCTGTCACCACCTACGGGCTGACCCAGAACAACCTCGTCCGCCAAGCCGAAGATGCCGCAGTCACAACCTCACTGAGAAACGCACAGGGCGTCTTTCGTGATCTGCGGTCGAATCCGTCGACCGCTCAGCCCGCTGAGGAATCGCTGGCCAATATCGGAGTCACCCGCTACCTGATTCGATATCAGGACGAGTGGGTGGGCGGTGTCACGCCGTATGTCGACGCCAACCTGCCAGCGGAGATCGTCGATCGAGTGGTCGAGCGTGGCATTCCGTCTCGTCAGATCGTCGACATCAACGGCGAACTCAATGTCCTTGTCGGCTGGGATGTTCCCGGCGTCGGGTCGTATTTCCAGTTCAGCAGCCTCGAGGAGCAGAAGTCGACACTCGACAGTGTGCGGATCGCGCTGTTCTTCGCCTCATTGATCTCGACGGGCCTTGGCGTCTTGCTCGGTATTTTCTCAGCACGCCGAGCCGTTCGGCCGCTGTCGACAGCTGCGCAGGCCGCATCGGCAATTGCTGGCGGTCGGCTGGACACGCGCCTTGAAAGCACGCAGGATCCCGACCTCGGTGTGCTCACCGACTCATTCAACGACATGGCCGAAGCCCTCCAGCTCCGGGTGGAGCGCGATGCCCGGTTCGCCTCCGACGTCAGTCACGAGCTGCGATCGCCATTGATGACACTTTCCGCCTCGGTCGAAGTGATGGAAGCTCGTCGCGACGACCTCCCCGAGCGGGCCCAGTCTGCGCTCGACCTGTTGTCGAGCGACGTTGTTCGGTTTCAAGGACTGGTCGAGGACCTCCTCGAGATCTCCCGTTTCGACGCCGGCGCGATCCGGCTGCACATGGAAGAGTTGCTCGCCGCCGAGTTTGTCCGCCAGGCCATCGCTGTCAGCGCCGCACCAAAACTGCGCCTCGAAGTATCAGAACGCTCGGAAATGGCGCTGATCCGCGGCGACAAGCGCCGACTCGCGCGTGTTGTGGCAAACCTCATCGACAACGCTCGTGCGTACGGGGGCGGCGAGCCACACATTGTGATCAGCGTTGTCGAGCCCGACGACGAGCCGATGGCACACCTCACCATTGCGGTCATCGACGAAGGCGCCGGCGTGCCCGTTGAAGAGCGCAACTTGATCTTCGAACGATTCGCTCGGGGCGGCGGCGCCGGCCGACGGACGGGCAGCGAAGGCGCCGGCCTCGGCCTGTCGCTCGTCGACGAGCACGTCAAGATGCACGGCGGTCGGGTCTGGGTCGAAGACCGGCTCGACGGCGAATCGGGCGCTCGATTCGTGATTGAACTGATGGCATCGGAGCTGACGGACTGATGAGCACTCAACGCGTCCTTTCAGCTCTCTTGGCAGGGGTCCTCATCGCCAGCTGCGCGATTTCAGAAGACTCCTCGCCGGTCGAGATCCCGCCAGACCAACGCGGGCAGTTCGGAGCTGAGCCGACCGGCGATGCTGCTGCTGGCAACAACCGCGTGTTCCTCGTGAACAGTGCCAGCGACGGCCAGTTGCGCTCCGTGCTGCGCGCCGGGTCGAGCGACGCCGAAGGCATCTTCAAGTCGTTGTTCGCCGGGCCGAATGAGGCCGAGACCGACAGTGGGCTCAGCACGTTCCTGCCCGAGGGCATCGAGGTGAACAATGCACGCATTCGTGTTCGCTCGCTCACCCTCGATGTCAACGACGTCTTCGACAAGCTCACTGCTGTGGCACTGCGTACCGCTGTTGCCCAAATCGTTGCGACCGCCAGCGAGATCGATGGTGTCGAGCAGATCCGGATTCAGATCGACGGTGAGAACCAGGTGTGGCCAGTCGGCGACGGCGAGAACACCGATCGGCGGCTCACGGTCTACGACTACCCCGGCTTCATCGAGTCGTCGCAGCCCGCCTACCCCGCGATTCCCAGCGCAAACAACTGACCCGACCTGTCGGTCACACTGTGCCTGACACGGTGTGACTGGTTCACGCAAAGAAGTGTTTGGCAACCCCTTCGTAGAGGTCCATGTCGACGGTGCGGGTCTTGCCGACCGCAACGGTGAGGTCTTCCTCAACAATTTTCTCGCCGCGCAGCACGGCCATCTTGCCCCACGCCTGCTCATGGACGAGATCGATGGCCGCGACGCCGAAGCGAGTTGAAAGTACACGATCGAAGGCTGTCGGTGTGCCACCGCGCTGCACATGTCCGAGCTGTACGACTCGGGTTTCGAAGCCCGTCCGCTCGCCGATGGCCATGGCAATCTGGGTCGCAACACCGCCAAGCACGACGTGTCCGAATCGATCGAGGACCTTCTGTTCCATTTCAAGGGATCCAGGCACCGGCTCGGCTCCCTCGGCGACGACCACGATCGAGGCAAATCGGCCGCGGTCATGACGGCGAGTCAAGCGGGCGCAGAGCTCGTCGATATCAAACGGAATCTCAGGGATCAGCACAGCGGTTGCTCCCCCAGCAATGCCAGCTGAGGTAGCAATCCAGCCAGTGTGTCGGCCCATTACTTCCACAACCATCACACGGTCGTGACTCTCAGCAGTGGTGTGCAGCCGGTCGATGGCATCGGTGGCAATCTGCACGGCCGTATTGAACCCGAACGTCACGTCGGTACCAAAAACGTCGTTGTCGATCGTCTTGGGCACACCGACGACGGGAATGCCATGCTCGGCGTGAAGCCGGCAGGCAACACTGAGGCTGCCGTTCCCACCGATCACGATCAGTCCTTCAAGGCCGAGGTCGCTCATACTCCGCTTGACGCGGTCGACACCATCATCAGTGTCGAACGGGCTACCGCGGCGTGTTCCAAGCACGGTGCCGCCACGGGGCAGCATGCCGCGCATGGTTTCAACCGACAGCGGCATCGTGTGTCGATCCATCACGCCGTCCCAGGCATCGATAAATCCAACGAGCTCGTCGCCATAGTGGCGCTCGCCCTTTCGCACAACAGCGCGAATCACCGCGTTAAGGCCTGGGCAGTCGCCTCCACCGGTCAAGATCCCCACTCGCACAGCACTCCAGCGTACGCGACACCGCGGTCTGGGGCACGCAGTGTTCGGAAACGATCGAATCGGCGAGGCTCTTCCGGTTGCGGCTGGTAAAACTATC